>NZ_JBFTOJ010000013.1:0-38995 GCF_056397905.1 Stenotrophomonas sp. 05L414_2 | reverse complement strand
GCACAGGCCCAGCTGCCGTACGTGCGCCGGGCACACCTGCAGGTGGCGGAAAAGCAGGCCGAGCACGTGCCGGTCCAGCACCACCGCCATGCCGTAGCGCTCCACCGCAGGCATGAACTGGCCCGGCAGGTGCAGCACGCCGTCACTGTCACGCATGCGCACCAGCACCTCGTAGTGCAGGTAGGACGGATCACCCACTTTGGCGATGCGCTGCGCATACAACAGCATCCGGTTCTCGGCCATGGCGCGACTGACGCCCTGCAGGCGTTCGGCCTCCAGCCGTCGCTCCTCCAGCGCCAGCCGGTTCTCGTTGAAGCAATGCACGCGGTTGCGACCGGCCTGCTTGGCCGCATAGCACGCGCTGTCGGCCGCGCTCATCAACCAGTTCACGTCCGGCGCCTCGGCTGTCACTTCGACCACGCCGACACTGCAGCTCAACTGGGGACTGCCCTCGCTGACCGGGAACGTGGCCTGGCCCAGGTTGCGGATCAACCGCTGCAGCACACGCTTGGCTTCATCCTGGTTGGCGCGGGCAAGGAACACCGCGAACTCGTCCGCCCCCAGGCGGCCGACCCAGTCGCCATCGCGCACCGCGCCGACCAGGTACTCGGCGAAACTGCGCAGCATCTGGTCGCCGGCCGCGTGGCCGAAGCTGTCGTTGACCAGCTTGAAGTGGTCCAGGTTGATGTAGCCCAGGGCATGGGTTCCACCGTCGGAGCGGACCTGCAGCAGCGATTTTTCCAGCAGGCGCTCGATCTCGCGACGATTGATCAGCCCGGTCAGGGGGTCATGGCTGGCGTGGTGCTCTATCTCACGTGCCAGGGCATGGTTCTGGCTGACATCCTCGACGATGGCGAACACCGACAGGCGGCCGCTGGCAGTGCGCACGCCGGTACCACTCCAGCGCCCCCACACCAGGCTGCCATCGCGGCGCCGGAAGCGCAACTCGCCCGGTCGCAGCTGACGTTCCCAGTCGATGCGGCCACTTTCATCGATCACCACCTCGCCCTCCATCAGCAGCTCGGCCAGCGACATCTGCAGCAGCACGTCCCGACGATGGTCGAGAATGTCGGCCATCGCCTGGTTGGCCTCCACCACCCGGCCGCCGGCATCCAGCTTGAGCATGCCGACGTTGGCTTGGTAGAAGGCGGCCCGGAAGCGGCTCTCATGCTCGGTCAGGTCCTTGCCGACCCGGCGCGCCAGGGCCACCGCCATCAGGCTGATCAGCAGGACCGACAGGCCGCCCACGGCCAGGGTCGCGATGCGCACCGCGCGGGCCATGCGCAGCAGTGCCTGCGAGAACGCCTGCGCCTGCCCGCGCAGCTGGTGGTCGATGCCACGCAGCCGATGCAGGTAGTCATCCACGGTCGCCTCGTCCAGCGGCCCCGAGCCATGGCGCCGTTGCAGTTCCTCCGCCAGCGACTGCATGGCCAGCAGGTTTGCGTCGGTCTGCCGCCACAACCAGGTGGCTTCGCGGAAGGCTCCGACGTTGCGCGCATGGCGGAACGAGAAGATCAGCCGCGGAATGTCGGCGCGGGCATTGCCCCCACGCAGAAAACCGGCGCGGGCTGTCGCCTCGTCCGGTTCGGGTTGCTCCAGCGCCTTGCGGGCCTGCAGGTCACCCAACGGAACCTGCAGTGCCGTCTGGGCATCCTGCAGATCCTGCAGATGGCCACGCGCCAGGTAACGGCTGAGCGCTGCGGTGGCGTCCTGCTGCCCCCGCGACCAGTAGCCCTGCCCTGCGATCCATGCGGTCGATGCCGCCTGCAGCTCCTGGATCACAGCCGACAGCGCGACCAGTCCGATCGCCATGCCCGTCAACAGCGCAAATCGCAGTCCCAGCCCGCGGGTCATCGGTACCCGTCGGCGCTGCTGGTCCATGCCACTTCTACCCATCCTGGATCCCCCGAATGTGCTGCGGTGACAATCTCCTACGGAACCGCGCCAGCCTAGAACCGGTGATGTGTGGGCCATGCGAAACCGGACCCGGCCGGTGATCGGCAGCGGAGGCCGGGCCGCCCTGGCGCCATGCAAACAACAACGCCAGCCCGGAGGCTGGCGTTGTTCGTCTACTTCAGCGCGGCTTAGAAGCTGCGCGGGCCACGTGGCTTGTTGAAGCCATCACGACGCGGCGGACGGCTGTCGCGGTCGCCGCCGGGGCCACCCGGACCGCTGCGACGCGGAGCTCCCGGGCCACCCGGACCGCCCGGACCACGCTTGTCGAAGCGCGGCTTGAACGGACGCGGCGCCGGATTGACCTCTTCACCGGCGGCCAACGGGCGCATCTGCAGCTGCTGGCCGGACACCCAGACCTTCTGCAGGTGGGTCAGCACGTCCGACGGCATCTGTGCCGGCAGATCCAGCAGCGAGAAGTCGTCGTGGATGTCGATACGACCGATGAAGCGGCTTTCCAGGCCGGCTTCATTGGCGATGGCGCCGACGATGTTGGCCGGCTTCACGCCATGCTGGTGGCCGACCGAAATGCGGTAGGTCTCCATGCCCTGCTCCGGTGCACCGCGCGGCGGCACGTCACGGCGCGGGCGCTGCTCGAAGCCACCCTCGGCATCGTCACGACGCGGGCCACGCTCGAAGCGCGGGCCGCGCTCGTTGCGGTCGCCACGTTCCGGGCGCTCAGTGCGCTCGAAACGCTCGCGCGGCGCACGCTCTTCGCGCGGTGCACGCACCGGCGGCTGCAGCAGGAACGGGGTATCGCCCTGCATCATCTTCGCCAGTGCGGCGGCCACTTCGATGGCCGGCACGTTCTGTTCGGACTCGAAACGCTCCAGCAGCTGGCGGTAGAAGTCCAGGCCGCCCTGGCCCAGCGTCTCGGTGATGCGCGAGGTGAACTTGTTGATGCGGTTGTCGTTGACCGCTTCCACGCTCGGCAGCTGCATTTCTTCGATCGGCTGGCGGGTCGCACGCTCGATCTGGCGCAGCATGCCCTTTTCGCGCGGGGTGGCGAACAGGATTGCTTCACCGCTGCGGCCGGCACGGCCGGTACGGCCGATGCGGTGCACGTAGCTTTCGGTGTCGTACGGGATGTCGTAGTTCAGCACGTGGCTGATGCGTTCCACGTCCAGGCCACGAGCAGCCACGTCGGTGGCGACCAGGATGTCCAGCTTGCCTTCCTTCAGCATGGCGATGGTGCGCTCACGCTGGGCCTGCTGCATGTCACCGTTGATGGCGGCAGCGGCCAGGCCACGGGCCTGCAGCTTGCTGGCCAGCTCTTCGGTGCCGGCCTTGGTGCGCGCGAAGACGATCATCGCGTCGAACGGCTCGACTTCGAGGATGCGGGTCAGCGCGTCCAGCTTGTGCATGCCGCTCACCCACCAGTAGCGCTGGCGGATGTTGGCCGAGGTGGTGGTCTTGGTCGCGATGGTGACTTCGACCGGGTCCTTCAGGTAGGTCTGCGCGATACGACGGATGGCCGGCGGCATGGTGGCCGAGAACAGCGCCACCTGGCGCTTCTCCGGCAGCTTCTTCAGCACCGCTTCGACGTCGTCGATGAAACCCATGCGCAGCATTTCATCGGCTTCGTCCAGCACCAGCGTCTTCAGCTCGGACAGGTCCAGCGTGCTGCGGTTCAGATGGTCGATGACGCGGCCGGGGGTACCGACCACGATGTGCACGCCGCGGCGCAGGGCCGTCAGCTGCTGGCCGTACGGCTGGCCGCCGTACACCGGCAGCACGCGGAAACCGGGGATCTTGGAGGAATAGGACTGGAACGCCTCGGCAACCTGGATGGCCAGCTCGCGGGTCGGGGCCAGCACCAGGGCCTGCGGCTTGATCTGCTGCAGGTCGATGTTGGACAGCACCGGCAGCGCGAAGGCCGCGGTCTTGCCGGTACCGGTCTGGGCCTGGCCCAGCACGTCGCGGCCTTCCAGCATCGCCGGGATGGTGGCAGCCTGGATCGGCGACGGCGTTTCGTAGCCGATGGCAGTGACAGCCTGCATGACAGAATCGGACAGGCCGAGCTGCGCGAACTGCAGCTGCGCTTGGGTTTCTTGGGACATGGGGAACTCCGAAGGCACTGCCACGAGCATGGCAGGCGAAAAAAAAGGGGGATTCCGCGCTTTGGGCGCCCTTCTTATCGCGTGCCCTGGCGCTGCTCGGTTGGAGCTGAGGTTTTACTCGCTCAGAGCGGAATGATACCGCACTGTGCCTGAACAAGGTGTACAGGAAGCCAACGGCATGCCGTTACGGCCCGCCGTGGCGCACAATAGGCGCCCATTTTACCGCCGCGGGCCCCTGTCCTGCAGCGCCTGCCCCAGGAAACCCGTTCCATGCAGATCCTCGAATTCGACCTCGACGGCGATTACGTCGAACTCAAGCAGTTGCTGAAGCTGGCCGACCTGGTCACCAGCGGCGGCGAAGCCAAGATGGTCATCAGCGAAGGCCTGGTGCTGGTCGATGGCGAGGTCGAGCTGCGCAAGGCCTGCAAGATCCGCGCAGGCCAGGTGGTCGAGTTCAACGACAGCCAGATCCGCGTCCTGGCCGCCGCGTAAGTCACCGCGTGGCCGTCAGGCCACGCGCTGTGTCAGGTGGGCGGCAATCAACTGCCGGAACGGTGCCACCCCCTGCGCTACCCGCAACCCGGCCGCCCGCAACAGGCGCGCCGGACGACGGTCGTCGGTATACAGGCTGGCAATCGCATTGGTCGCTTCATACAGCGGCCGCGCCGCCAGCCGATGCCCCCGCTGGTAGCGGCCCAGCATGCCGGCCGCGGCGATGTCCGCTCCACGTCGCTGCTGCTCGGCGATGCCCTGCGCCAGCCGCTGCGCGCTGGCCAGGCCCAGGTTGAAACCATGTGCGGTGACCGGGTGCATGCCCACTGCGGCATCACCGATCAGTGCCGAACGTTCGCCGACAAAGCGGTGCGCATATACCCCGACCAGGGGATAGGCCTGTGGCGTGGCCACCGGCTGCATGCGTCCCAGGCGGTGTTCGAAGAAGCCGCTGATGGCCTCCCCGAACGCGATCTCATCCATCGCCAGCAGCGCTTCGATCTGCCGGGGCGGCAGGGTGATCACCGCCGATGCCTGGCCTTCGTTGAGCGGCAGCAGCGCCATCGTGCGGCCATAGCCGAACCACTCCCACGCCGTGTGGTGGTGATCGCGCTCGACCTGCATCCTGCAGACCAGCATCGATTTGCCGAAGTCACGCATCTGCGCACCGATGCCGAGCATGCGGCGGGTGCCGGAGAAGCGACTGTCGGCACATACCAGCAGCCGCGCATGCAGCTCGCTGCCATCGTCCAGGCGCACCACGTGGCCCTGGCTGTCGGCGCGTACCGCCTGCACCTTGCGGCCATCAAACAATTCCAGCCCGTCCTGGCCCTGCACCGCCTGCCAGGCCGCGCGGCGGATCAGATGGTTGGGCACCAGCCAGCCCAGCGGCTGGCCATCGACCTGGCTGCTGGCGAAGGTCAGCGCGAAGGGCGAACCTCCGTTCAGCACCCGCGCGTCGCGCAGTTCGGCAACCTCGGCTTCGGGCAGGCGCTGCCACAGGCCAAGCTGTTCCAGGCTTTGCCGCGAGGCATGGGTCAGGGCGATTTCGCGGCCGTCGAAGGCCGCCTCGGCCAGGGCCTGGCGCGGCTGTGCCTCGACCAGCCCCACCTGCAGGCCAGTGCTGGCCAGCGCGCGCGCAAAGCACAGCCCGGCCGGTCCGGCGCCGACCACCACCACGTCCATCCTGCGCATGCGCGCCTCCTGCCGTTGATCCAGTCGCGGCCAGCATAGCGCTGCGTGCCTGACCGGCCTTGATCTGGATCAGCTGCGCGTCACAGCAGCGCGAACACCATCGCCAGGATCGCCACGATCGACACCAGCCAGACCAGGCTGCGCACATAGGGCACGCCGGCTGCGTACAGCGGCAGGTAGACAACACGTGCCCAGAAGTAGACCTGCGCCGCCAGCGCGGTGGTGTCGCTGCCACGCCCGGCCAGCATCACCGCAATCGCAGCGGCGGCGAAGAACGGGAAGGTCTCGAAGAAGTTGGATTGCGCCCGCTGCAGTCGTCCAGCCAGTGGACTCAGCGGCTTGGACGAGTCGTCTCGTGCAGAAGCGTTCCATTTCATCCCGCGCTCGCGGGTGACCACGGTGGAGGCGGCAAAGATGTAGACGAAACCCAGCAGCATCGCCCACGCCAGCATCGTCAGTTCGGTGGCCATCGTCGATCTCCGTCAGGGGCTGGATGCGCGCAGGCTGTAGCCGGCCAAGCGCCAGGTCTGGTCTTCGTCGAAGCGGAACGACACCAGCTCGCGTACCGGCTGCGCGCTGTTGGCGAAGCGGGTCGGGAAGCTGACGTTGATGTACAGGCCTTCGGGCACCGCAGCACCTGCAGCGTATTTCACGCGGGTGATGGTCGGCTGGCCACGCCCGGCCAGCGCGCCAAGACGCGTGCGGTCTGCCGCAAGCTGGCTGACGAAGGCCGCCTTGGGCACTGCGCGGCGGGCAACCGCCGAGGCGCCGTCCCACAGCTCACCGGCCCGATTGGCGTCGACCAGTTGCGCGGCCTTCAATGCGGCACTGCCCATTTCCGCGTCCTGTTTCTGCACCTGCGCCTGCTGGGCCGGGCTCAACGCCGGCGCGGCAGCAGTGGCCGGCTTCGCGGCCGTCGGTGCGCTCGGCGCGGGGCGAGCCGGGGCCGGTGCGGGCGTGGCCGGCGCCGGCGTTTGCGCCAGTGCAGCCAGGGGCAACAGGGACAGCAGCAGGAGCACGCGCTTCATGGACACCGCCGGTTCGATGGAAAGAACCGCAGTCTACGCCAGCGCAGTGAGTGGACCGTCAGCGCGCCTGGACGCTGCCTTCCACCGCGCCCGCCTCGGCCTGCGCCGCCGGTGCCGCCGATGCCGCGGGCAGCTGCTCGGCCACCGGCGGCTGCTCCGGCGGTGCCGGTGGCAGCGTAGCCACGTCGATCTCCGACAGCGGGCTTTCCYCCGGGCACACCGGGTCGGGGAAGCCGAAGCGCTGCTTCAGCGACTGGCCACAGCTGTTGATCGATTCCATGTCGGCACCGTCGCGCTTGCACTGCTGGTCGAACGCCACCAGGAACGCATCCTTGCGCTGCACGAAGTCGTCGCCGCAGGTACGCATCTGCTTGATCCGCTCCAGGTCGTCCTGCACGGCGTTGGTCCCGTCCAGGCCGTACTGGCGAAGCTCTTCGGCAGTCAGCAGGCGCAGGCTGCGGTTGGGCACGGTCATCATCAGGTCGGCCACACCCACCGCCACACCATTGCGCTGCAGATAATCCTTCACGTTGTCATAGACCTCGTGCAGTTCGCGGTTGAGCTCTGCGCGCGAAGTGGCCTTGGAACTGATGCGCATCATGCGGTGGATGCCGACCTTGCCGGTCAACAGGCGGTTGTCGCCGGCAGCCAGCACGAACACGCAGGCGCTGTGGCAGATCGAGCCCTCGCGCACCCAGATGGTCCAGCCGGATTCGCCGATGCTGTCGCCGGCAACGATGGCCGATTCCACCTGGCCACCGCTGGAATCCAGATCCAGGATGCGCTTGTGGATCTGCAGCTCGTCGGCGACCACGGCCAGCCGCCACATCATCTCGGCAAACCCGGGGTTGATCTTGCCGTTGTAGCGCACGCGCAGCAGGCCACGCTCGGCGCACGGCGCCAGCGCCTGCTTCAACTGTTCGCGCTGCAGGCCTTCCAGTTCAATGCCATCGCCGCCGTCGCCAGCGTAATCGGTGGTGCAGCTGACCCAGGCCTTGCCGTTTTCCAGCTGCGCCTGCGGCCAGGGCCGATCAGCCCGGCTGCGCGCCTGTGCCGGCGGGGGCGGCGCATCGGCGGCATTGATCGACACCATGTTTTCGCCATCGCTGGCCGGGGCCCGCGTGGCCTTGTCGGCAGCGGTGACGTTGCCGGGGTTCTCCAACTGGCTGCAGCCCGCCAGGGCCAGGAATAACAGGGGCAACCAGCGGAGTTTGGCGGACATCGGGCAACCGGATTCAGACAGGCAAGAACCACAGTCTACCCGTCCATGGCGCGCATTCAGCGCCCGCCACTGAACCTGTTCTGACCCTCACGTACCGTCATTTCCCATTCCAGTGTCTTCCCCCTTCCCATCCACGCATGGCGTGGATCTACATGTCGACCAAGGTCGACACCCACCAAGAGCAGGCCATGCCATCTCGACAGTTCGCGGAAATCTGTCGAAGGCGGGGTGGATCCGGTTGCAGGGGTGTCCGCGGCATGGATGCCGCGGCCAAGCTTACAGGGACGTACTTGCAGCGTCCCCTGCAACCGGACCCACCCCGCCATCCCACGGCTAGCCCGCTGTTGCCGTTGCCGTTGCCGTTGCCTTTGCGGGTGCCGGGCGCAGCCCGGCCAGGCCCCTCCAGCATCCATGTCCGAATATGGCGAGTACTACCGCCCGCAGGCGCCTAGACTGGCGCCATGGATACCGCACTCGCCCTCGACACTGCCGCCTGCGATCGCGCTCGCCTGGCCCGTGATGCACGCTTCGACGGCGTATTCTTCACCGCCGTGCGCAGCACCGGCATCTACTGCCGGCCGGTGTGCCCGGCGCCACCACCGAAGCCGCGCAACATCACCTATTTCCCCACGGCTGCGGCCGCTGCGTCCGCCGGCTATCGCCCCTGCCTGCGCTGCCGCCCCGAGCTGGCCCCGCTGGCACAACAGGCGCTGGCCGGACAGGCCGTGCAGCGGGCCCTGGCGCTGATCCATGCCGGCTTCCTGCAGGACCAGCCGGTGGCCGAGCTGGCAGGAAAGATCGGCCTCAGCGCACGCCAGCTGCAACGCCTGTTCGTCGAACGGCTGGGCGCAACGCCAGGGCAGATCCACGCAACCCATCGCCTGCTGCTGGCCAAGCAGCTGCTGACCGAAACCACGCTGCCGGTGACCGACGTGGCACTGGCCGCTGGTTACAACAGCCTGCGCCGCTTCAATACGGCATTCCTGCAGGGCTGCGGCATGGCGCCCACCGTACTTCGCCGCCAACACCATCCCCTGGCCGCCGACGATGGCGGGCTGGTGCTGCGCCTGGGCTATCGACCGCCGCTGGATTTCCCCCGCATGCTGGCCTTCCTGCGCAAGCGCAGCCTGCCCGGCATCGAACTGATCGGTGAAGACAGTTACCAGCGCGTGTTGAGCACAGCCGAGCGCCCCGCCCTGCTGCGCGTCACCGCCGACCCGAAGCGGCCCGAGCTGCGCCTGCAACTGGGCGCGGTCGACCCACGCCTGATTCCGGACATCGTGCGCCGCGTGCGCCGTGTGTTCGACCTGGACGCCGACCTGCAGCAGGTGCACGCAGCGCTGGGCGATGAACCGCTGTTGGCGCGCGGCATCGCCGAGCGCCCCGGCCTGCGCGTGCCAGGCGGATGGGACGGCTTCGAGGTGGGCGTGCGCGCGGTACTGGGCCAGCAGGTCAGCGTGGCCGCGGCCACCACGTTCGCGCGCCGGCTGGTCGATGCCTACGGTGCGCACCTGCCCGGCATGCCGTCCGAATTCGACCGTCAGTTTCCAGCGCCGGACGTACTGGCCGACGCGCCGCTGGAATCGATCGGCCTGCCACGCAGCCGCGCCGCCACCGTGCGCGCCCTCGCCGCAGCCTGCGCCAGCGGCCAGCTGGACTTCGGGCCGGGGCAGGCACTGGAGGAATTCGTCGCCCGCTGCGTGGCCCTGCCCGGCATCGGCCCGTGGACGGCGCAGTACATTGCCCTGCGCGGGCTCGGCCAGCCTGATGCCTTCCCCGCCGGTGACCTGGTGCTGCAGCAGGTGCTGGGCCACGCGCAGGGCCAGCGCCTCAGCGAACGCGCCACCGAGGCCCGTTCGCAATCATGGCGACCATGGCGCGCCTATGCCGTGCTGCATCTGTGGCACCTGTCCGGCACTTTCGTTGGAGAACCCTCATGAACCTCTTGTTCGATCGCTTCGATACACCGATCGGTGAACTGACCATCGCCGGGGATGAGAATGGCCTGGCCCACGTTCTGTTCCCGGAAAACCGCCATCCTGCGCGCGGCCGCGAGCACTGGCATTACGCGCCTGGCGCATTGCCGGAGGCGCGCGAACAGTTGCTGCAGTACCTGCACGGTGAGCGCAGCGGTTTCGACCTGGCGCTGGCACCGCATGGCACGCCGTTCCAGCTGCGCGTCTGGCATGCGCTGGCGTTGATTCCCTTCGGCCAGACCTGGAGCTACCTGCAGCTGGCGCAGCAGCTGGGTCAGCCGACGGCGACCCGTGCGGTCGGCGCGGCCAATGGCCGCAATCCGTTGCCGATCGTGCTGCCGTGCCATCGCGTGATCGGCAGCAACGGTACGTTGACCGGTTTCGGTGGCGGCCTGGAAACCAAAGCGGCGTTGTTGCGGCTGGAGCAGCGACAGGCACCGCTGTTTGCATGAGGGTTGGAGGCAGGGCTGCGCCCTGCACCCGCTACAAGCCAGAGCAACATCAACGTCAACGTCAACATCAACGTCCAAAGCGGTCTATCCGAGGGTGGTCGGGGCGGTGTCGGGTTGCGGGGACGCCGCAAGTACGTCCTTGTAGCAACTGTGTTGCTGGAGGAGCGCCAGCCCTTCCGGTAAACGGGCACGGTAGTGCCGGCCGCTGGCCGGCAGCCTCAGGAGCAACGCCCTCTGGTGCGCTCAGGCGGGGATCGATCCGCCTTGAGCGTCACGCATACGGGCGTTGAGAATCACCAGCATCTTCCGCATCACCGCCACGATGGCCACTTTGCCTTCCTTGCCCCGCGCTCGCAGCGACTGGTAAAAGTCCCGCAGGCGAGGTTCATGCCGCATGGCCGACATGCTGGCCATGTAGAGCACCTGACGGATCTCAGCCCTGCCGCCATGGATGCTTCGTTTGCCACGCATGGTCCCGCTGTCATGGGACATCGGTGCCACACCGACCAGGCTGGCGACGGCCTTGCCACTGATATTGCCCAGCTCGGGAAGATAGCTGGCCAACACGGCCTGCAGGCCCGGGCCAACACCTTTCATCGACTTCAGGACAGCCAGTTGAGGCTGCTTGGAAACCTGTTCGGAAATCCGCTTTCCCAAACGTTCCACCGTTCTCTGCAAGCAAGTGATGTTGGCCTGAAGCAGTCGGCGTAATTCACGATTACCCACCATTTCCTGCTGCTGCCGCGCGACGGTCAGCGCGTGCATCGCCTGTCGGCGTGCCCGCACGAAGTCACGCATTTCCCGCTGCCAAGGCTCCAGTGGCTGATAGGAACGCAGCTTCACCAGYGCGGCCATCTTGGCCAAGGCATAGGCATCCAAGCGGTCKGTCTTGGCCATGTGGCCAAGCCCCTGGGCCAGTTTCCGCGCCCGCAGGGCATTGGCGCGGACCACCGGATGACCAGCGTTGTGCAGGAAGTCCAGCACAGGCTGTTCGTAGCCACCAGTGGCCTCCAGCACGRTCTGGACGGCCGGATGCCCTTGCAGCCAGAGGTCCAATTCAGCAAAGCCGGAGCGGCTATTGCTGACCTGCAGGGTCTTTCCGTCTGTCGTGCCAACGTCCAGCTGGCGCTTGCTGACATCAATCCCGATCCCGTTCATCACCGGACTCCGTATAGTCTGGAAGGGTCGAGAGCTCCCCCGCTTGCCCAGTCTTATCACTGCGAGTGTCAGCTCCAGCAACTGTTCGGGCGGATCAAGGGAGATTCCGGCGTGGGCGCCAARCTACATGGCGATCGTCGAGATCCAGGCTTACACGGCGGCCCACGCCGGCTCTCGACACCTACGGTGCCAGATTCCAATCAGATAAGGCTTGGCMGCSGCATCCATGCSGCKGACACCCCGCAATCCGACACCGCCCCGCCTTCGACAGKTTYCCGGTGACGGCTTGATTCGTTCCGGTAGATCCACGCCATGCGTGGATGGAAGCATCCGTAATCTGTCTGGAGAAGAGCCCCCTTGTTGTTCAAGGGGGCGGGGAAGGTGAAATGCGTGGACACGCCAGCGCGCCACAGGCGCGATGGCGTGTCTTGGGTACGTCATTGCTGCGGATTATCATGGGCGGATGACTTCCGTACGCCTGACCTGCACGCTGGCGCTGCTGCTGCCCCTGGCCGCATGCACCACCACGCCTTCGCCTTCGACAACCATCGCTGCACCTGCTGCGGAGGCGAATACGCCGCCCGCCAGCCCGCCGAAGCTGCTGTTGATCTCCATCGACGGCCTGCGCGCCGATGCGTTGGATCGCGGCCTCACCCCGAACCTTCAGCGGATCATCGATGGGGGCGTGCGTGCGCGCTGGATGACGCCCTCCTATCCCTCGCTCACCTTCCCCAACCACTACACACTGGTCACCGGCCTGCGTCCGGACCACCACGGCATCATCAACAACAGCATGGACGATGCTGCGCTCGGTCGCTTCGCGCTGCACGACCGCGCTGCGGTGACCACCAGCGGATGGTGGGGCGGCGAACCGATCTGGGTCGGTGCCGAGAAGGTCGGTGTGCGCACCGCCACCACCTCATGGCCGGGCAGCGAAGCCGRGATCCAAGGCACACGGCCCAGCCAATGGCGCATTTACGACGCCAAGGAACCGCTGGAACAGCGTGCGCAGACAGTGCTCGACTGGCTGTCGCAGACCGATGCCGATGCGCCGCGCCTGACCACGCTGTACATGGAGCACGTGGACAAGGCCGGCCACAACTTTGGCCCCGAATCCAGGCAGTACACCGAGGCCATCGTGCATGCCGACCAGGTCATCGGCCAGGTGCTCGATGGCCTGCAGCAGCACGGCCTGGCCGACAGCACCAACGTGATCGTGGTCTCCGATCACGGCATGGCGTCGGTGCCGGAGGGCCAGGTGATCGCCCTCGAATCAATGGTTGACCCTGCCATCGCGCGCAACGTCAGCGCAGGCCAGTCGGTCGGCTTCACGCCGGAGGTGGGACGCGAAGCAGAGGCCGAGCGTGCCCTGCTCGGTCGCCACGCACACTACGAATGCTGGAAGAAGGAGAATCTGCCGGCCCGCTGGCATTACGGCACCCATCCGCGCGTGCCGGCCATCGTCTGCCAGATGGATGAAGGCTGGGACGCGCTGACGCGCGAGAAGATCGCCAAGCGCGAGCACGCCGATCGCGGCTCACATGGCTACGACAACGCGTTGCCGTCGATGCGCGCGGTGTTCGTCGCCCGTGGCCCTTCATTCCGGCAAGGCCTGGTGATCGACGGTTTCGACAATGTCGACGTCTACCCGCTGCTGGTGCACCTGCTGCAGGTGCCGGAAGCGGCCAACGATGGCAACGCGCAGACGCTGCAGAAAACCCTGCGCTGATCGCGGCGCCATGCCCTGGCCACGGCCAAAAAAAACGCGGCGCCGAGCGCCGCGTTTTTTTTTGGAGCGGTCGGTCGGCGGATCAGCCGGCCTTGGCCACTGCCTTCTTGGCCACAGCCTTCTTCGCCGGAGCCTTGGCCACGGTCTTCTTGGCAACCGGGGCGGCGGCGCCTACGGCGACCTTGCTCGCGGTGTGCGAACGGGCGTTGCCGTAGCTGGCGTTGTAGCGCTTGCCCTTGGCGGTCTTGCGGTCACCCTTACCCATGTCTTCAACTCCTCAAATGTGAAATCTGGTTACCCCGTACTGACACGGGTTCGGCGGGGCCGCCTTGCTGGGCGCCCCCGCGCACGATCGGAAAGCCTACCACGGAGCGCCTAGTGCGCGCAGCTGGCGTCATGCACGTGGCCGTGGTTCAGGCGCAGGTTGACCAGGTGCGCGATGCCGACCAGCAGGCCGCCCAGGGTCATCACTACCGCATGCGGCACCGCGTTGTGGTGCAGCGGGTCGTACAGCACGCCGGCCCACAACGCGACCAGGCCGGGAATCAGGAACGCCAGCGCACGCAGCGCACCGTGCCGCCGATAGCCCCAGACCAGGCTGAACAAGCCCAGCAGGGTCACGAACACCACCAGCGCCTTCTCCACGCCATCGCTGAGCCAGAAGGACAGGCCAAGCGAGGGGGCAGCGGCCAGCAGCAGCGGAATGACCGCGCAGTGCACCGCGCACAGCATCGAACCGGTGGCGCCGAAGCGATCGAGCAGGTGGCGCAGGCGTGAGGGCAAAGGCATGACTTCCAGCAGGGCGGCGAATCGTTATGGAATAATATAACATCGTTTCCCGACCCGCACGGTTCCCCTCCCCCTGTCCCGCCGACGGGATTCGTGCGCCACCCGATTGATACAATGTAACAAAGGACCGCCCATGCCCTCCCGTCACCCTCGCCTCAAGCCGCATTCCCTGGCCCTGGCGCTTGCTGCGCTGCTGCCCTCCGTCGCCTTTGCGGCCTCCGACGATGATTCGCATCGTGACCGCCACCTGACCGAGCTGTCCTCGGTGCAGGTCACGGCATCGCCGCTGCAGGGTGATGCCGAATCGCTGGCGCGGCCGGTTGAAGTGCTGGCCGGTGAGCGCCTCGATGAGCAGAAGGCCGGCACCCTCGGTGACACCGTCGCCAAGCTGCCCGGCGTGCAGAGCACCTTCTTCGGCCCCGGCGTCGGCCGCCCGATCATCCGTGGCCAGGAAGGTCCGCGCGTGGCCGTGCTGTCCAACGGCATGGGCAACATGGACGCCTCCACCGTCAGCGCCGACCATGCCACCAGCATCGAGCCGTTCCTGGCCGACCAGATCGAAGTACTGAAAGGCCCGGCTACCCTGCTGTTCGGCAGCGGCGCGATCGGCGGTGCGGTGAACGTGGTCGATGGGCGCATTGCGCGCGAACTGCCGGATCGCCCGCTCAGCGGCCGTGCCGAGCTGCGTGGCAATTCGGTCAACGACGAACGCAGCGGCATGTTCCGCCTGGACGGCGTGAGCGGCAATGTCGTGCTGCACGTGGATGGCCTGGTGCGCAAYGGCGATGATTTCCGCATTCCCGGCTACGCGGTGATCGAGGGCCTGGAAGACCACCACGATGACCACGACCACGCGGGCGAGGAAGGCGAAGAGCCGCGTCGCGGCCGCCTGGACAACAGTTCCATCCGCACCCGCGCCGGTGGCGTCGGCGCCACCTGGCTGGGCGAAGGCGGCTACTTCGGCGCCTCGGCCAGCACCTACCGCACCAACTACGGCATCCCCAACGGCGCCCACGTGCATGCCGACGGCGATGGCCACGACCATGGTCACGACCACGACCATGGCGAGGAGGAGGAAGGTGAAGAGCACGACGTGCGCATCGACATGGTGCAGAACCGTTTCGAGACCAAGGCCGGCATCTACAACCCGGTATCGTTCCTGAAGAACGTCAACGCGCGCGTGGCCTACACCGACTACGAACACGTGGAGCTGGAAGCCGGCACGCCGTCCACCCGCTTCACCAACCGCGGCATCGAAGGCCGCCTGGAAGCGGTGCAGCAGCAGATCGGCGGCTGGGACGGCGCCTTCGGCCTGCAGTTCGGCAACAGCGATTTCGGCGCAAAGGGCGAAGAAGCGTTCGTGCCCGATACCGGAACCAAGAACATCGGCCTGTTCGTTCTGCAGGAAAAGCAGTTCGGCCCGTTCAAGCTGGAACTGGGCGGTCGCCACGACCAGGTCAAGCTGGACCCGACCGGCGACTACCGCCGCCGCAAGTTCGACGCCACCAACCTGTCGGCCGCCGGTATCTGGAAGCTCAACGATGCGGTCGACCTGCGCATCGGCGTGGACAGCTCCGAGCGTGCACCGACCAATGAGGAGCTGTACGCCGCCGGTGCGCACATCGCCACCCGTTCGCTGGAAATCGGTGATGCCAACCTGAAGACCGAGCGCGGCCAACGCATTGAACTGGGCATCCACACCCACAGCGAGCGCCTGGACTTCTCTGCCGCGATCTACCAGACCAGGTTCAAGGACTTCATCTACCTGGCCGACACCGGCATCACCGAGAGCCTGCCGGTGCGCACCTGGACCCAGCRGGACGCGGTGTTCAAGGGCGCCGAAGCCGAAGCGCTGGTGCATCTGTTCGAAGGCGGCGCCGGCGATTGGGACCTGCGCGTGTTCGGCGACTACGTGCAGGCCAAGCTGGACGGCAACGGCAGCCGTACCCTGGACATCGCCGTGCCGCACGGTGACCACAACCACAACTACAGCGTGGAACTGGCCAACACCGGTTACCTGCCGCGCATCGCCCCGGCCCGTGTCGGCGCCGACCTGCGCTGGGCGAAGGATGGCTGGCGTGCCTCGGTGGGCGCGGTGCGTTACAGCCGGCAGAAGGACGTTGCGCAGAACGAGGAGCCGAGCAACGGCTACACCCTGGTCGATGCGCACCTGGCCTACCGCTGGGACCGCAGCGACAGCAACAGCTACGAGTTGTTCCTGGATGGCAGCAACCTGACCAACCGCGAAGTGCGTCCGCATACCTCGCTGCTGAAGGATTACTCGCCGCTGCCGGGTCGTGGCGTCGCCTTCGGGATCCGCGCGTTCTTCTGATGAGGCATCCACGCATGGCGTGGATCTACTGAAGTGCATCCACGCATGGCGTGGATCTACTGACGTGCATCCACGCATCGCGTGGATCTACTGAAGTGCATCCGCGCGTGGTGTGGATCTACTGACTTTGACGGCGGCATGCTGTCGTTCTCTCCCGGGGGGCCAGGTTGGCCCCCCGTCTTTTTTGATGACCTCGATCGACCCTCACGCATCCGTCACAAAGATGTGCGTACGACAACAAGCGGACAATCCCGTCGCCATCTGTCTCTCGCCATCCGGACATTTGTGTCCGAAAATGAAGCCATGACCACCCAACGTGCCGATGCCGCTGCCCGCCGAGCCCTCATCCTCGATGCTGCCGACCATGTGTTCGGCCAACACGGCGTCACCGCGCCGCTGGACCTGGTGGTCGAGCGTGCCGAAGTCGGCCGCGCCACCCTGTATCGGAATTTCCCTGACCGCACCGCGCTGATCCAGGCGCTGCTGCAGCGCACGGTCGACCGCATCCGCCGCCAGGTCGAGCAGCTTGGCGACCGCGACGACGCCCTGTTCGAGGTGTTTGAAGGCATGGCCCAGCGCATCGTCGATTCGCCGGCACTGGCCGATTACTGGCGCGCGGTCGATTCGGACGTGCCGGCCATGCGCACCGCACGCGAGACCGTGCGCGACCTGCTGGAAGCCCCCATCGCCCGCGCCAAGGCTGCTGGCCTGTGCCGGCCCGACCTGGAGAAGACGGATATTTCACTGATCTCGGGCATGCTGGGGGCGGCCCTGCGCGGCAAGACCCGCGATGAGCGCGCCCAGCTGGCCGGGCGTGCCCTGCAGCTGCTGCGCGGGGGACTCCAGGGAGCAGCCAGCGGGGAACGCTGATGGTGCAGCCGTACCTCAAGCCGGTTCCGGATTGGGAGGAGCACGAGAAGCCGACCATGCCCGGTTCGGCATCGATGCCCTGGCACCCGCCTTATCGGCGTGCAGCCTATGCACTGGTGTCGCTGCTGGTGGCCATCACCGGCGGCCTTGGCAACGCGCTGGTAACGGCCAACCTGCCCTTCCTGCAGGGGCAACTGGCACTCACTCCCACCCAGGGCAGCTGGCTGGTGGCTGCCTACGCCATGGTCAACGTGACCGCCAACCTGCTGGCCTTCAAGTTCCGCCAGCAATACGGCATCCGCCTGTTTGCCGAGATCGGCCTGGGGCTGTACGCGGCGCTGGCGGTGCTGCACCTGTTCGTCGGCAGTTTCGAGACCACCATGCTGACCCGCGCCGCCAGCGGTTTCGCCGGCGCGGCCTGTTCGACGCTGGGGACGCTGTACATGCTGCAGGCGCTGCCGCGGCGATTCACCGGCAACCTGCTGGTGATCGGCGTCGGCCTGTCGCAGCTGGCGGTGCCGATTGCCTGGATCGTCTCACCCGGCCTGGTCGATACCGGCCAATGGCACCAGCTGTATTCGTTCGAAGCGGGGCTGGCGCTGTGCGCGTTTGCCGCCGTGGTCGTGCTGAAGCTGCCGCCGGGAATCCAGGTCAAGGCCTTCGAACCGCTGGATTTCCTCACCTTCGCCCTGCTCGCGCCTGCCGTCGCCCTGCTGGTGGTGGTGCTGGCCCAGGGCTACACGCGCTGGTGGTTGAACACGCCGTGGCTGGGCTGGGCGCTGATCGCCTCCATCGTGCTGACCACCACCGCACTGATCATCGAACACTACCGGCGCAACCCGCTGCTGCAGATCCGTTGGCTGTCGACCCTGCCGGTGATGCACTTCATCGTCGGCGCCTTCCTGATCCGCTTCCTGACCACTGAACAGTCCTACGGCGTGGTCAACCTGATGCGCACGCTGGGCATGGGACCGGACCAGATGCGGCCGCTGTTCGTGGTGATCCTGGCCGGCGTGGTCACCGGCATCGCCGGTGCGTCACTGACCTTCGGCCCGAAGCGCCTGATTGCGCAGCTGTTGATGGCGATCCTGCTGCTGGGTGCCGCCGCGTTCTTCGACCAGCACCGCACCAGCCTGGATCGCCCGCACGACTTCTACATCAGCCAGTTCCTGGCGTCGGTTGGCGCCGGCATGTTCATGGGCCCGCTGATCATGCTTGGCATTTCCGCCGCGTTGAAACAGGGCGTGGACCACATGATCACCTTCCTGGTGACATTGTCGATCACGCAGACGCTGGGCGGACTGGCCGGCTCAGCCGTGCTGGGAACATTCCAGCTGCATCGCGAGCAGCTGTATTCCAGCGCGCTGACCAGCCAGCTCGATCCAGCCTACCCGGTGGTGGCACAGCGCCTGCGCATCCAGCAACAGCTGTACGCAGCGCAGATCACCGACCCGGTGCTGCGCAGTGCCCAGGGCAGCGCGCAGCTGGCGCAGACCACCCGCCGCGAAGCCAACGTGCGAGGCTTCAACGATGTGTTCACCCTGAGCGGTTGGCTGGCAATCGGTTTCCTGTGCTGGTTGCTGCTGCTGTCGCTGCGTACCGCCGTACGCAAACAATGGCGCAAGCGCCATCCTTCCTCCCCCGCTGCGGCTGCGACCGCGGCACCGCGCTGAGTCCACCGTCATGCCTCCCGTCCCGCCCCGTCCAGACGACACCGACGCTGCCGAGAACGTCACCCCGCCGCCGCCCACCGATGCGGCACCGGCGGCGACGCCTGCCGCGCCCGCCGCCGCGCCGAAGTACCTCAAGCCGAGTTCGCGCAGCGTGGTGGTGATGGTGGTGGTGGCCCTGCTGGGCATCGCGCTGATCCTGCGCGCCTGGCACCTGTGGCCGTTCACCAGCACCGTGATGGTGACCGACAACGCCTACGTGCGCGGTCAGATCACGGTGATGGCGCCGCAGGTGAACGGCTATGTGACCGACGTGCTGGTGAAGGACTTCCAGCACGTGAAGCAGGGCGAGCCGCTGCTGCGCATCGACGACCGCATCTACGCGCAGCGGGTGGCGCAGGCGCAGGCCACGTTGGACAGCGCGCGCGCGGCCCTGGCCAATTCGGACCAGTCGCAGGCGCAGAACCGCGCGCAGATCGCTGCGGCGCGGGCCACGCTGTCGGCCGGCCAGGCCGAACTGCAGCGCTCGCGCAACGAGGCCAAGCGTTACGAGGAACTGGCGGCGCAGCAGCTGGTGTCCATCAACGACCGCGACAAGTTCCGCACCAGCCAGGCCTCGGCGCAGGCCAGCGTGCAGCAGTCGCAGGCGCAGATCCGCATCGCCGAAGAAACCCTGGTCTCGACCCAGGTCTCGCGCAAGAGCCTGGAAGCGCAGGTGGAAAGTGCGCAGGCACAGCTTGAGCTGGCCCGCATCGACCTGGCCAATACGGTGATCCATGCGCCGCGCGATGGGCAGATCAGCGAGGCGAGCGTGCGCGTGGGACAGTACGTAGCCGCCGGTTCGCAGCTGCTGTTCCTGGTGCCCGATGCATTGTGGGTGGTGGCCAACTACAAGGAAGGCCAGACCTGGCAGATGAAGATCGGGCAGCCCGCCTCGTTCTCGGTGGATGCGTTCCAGGGCCAGGTGCTGCGCGGACGGGTGGAGCAGATCGCGCCGGCCACCGGATCGGAGTTCAGCGTGCTGCGCCCGGACAATGCCAGCGGCAATTTCACCAAGGTGGTGCAGCGGCTGCCGGTGCGTATCTCGATCAACGGGGACCAGGAACTGGCGGCGCGGTTGCGGCCGGGCATGTCGGTGATCGTGCGGGTGGATACCGCGACCAAGCCGATGGACTAGGGCGCCGGCCCGGTGGAGTCGAGCCATGCTCCATGCTCGGCTGCATTGTTATGAAATGGGGTCAGATCCCTTTGCCACTGGCAAAGGGATCTGACCCCAATCCCGAGGAAGCCGGCCAGCGGCCGGCACTGCCCTCGCATCAGCCTGCGCAGCGGGCGCAGAGTCCGTGTACTTCCAATGTCTGTGCCTGCGGTTGGAAGCCGAGCTCCTTGGCCCGCTTTTCCAGCTGGGTCACGATCTCGCGGTCTTCCAGTTCCACCGCGCTGTGGCAGCTGTTGCAGATCAGGAACGGCACCGAATGGGCCGCACTGCTGGGGTGGTGGCAGGCCACGAAGGCATTGACCGATTCCAGCTTGTGCACGAAGCCATTGGCCATGAGGAAGTCGAGCGCGCGGTACACGGTGGGCGGGGCGTCAGCGCCCACACCCTTGCCGTTGCGCACCCACTCCAGCAGCTCGTAGGCCTTGACCGGCTTGCCGGCCTCGGCGATCAGCTTGAGCACGTTGGCGCGGATGGGGGTAAGGCGCAGCCCGCGCTCGCGCGAGACACGCTCGACCACCGCCACGAAATCCGAAGCGTCGTGGACATGGTGGTGCGGGGCCGTACAGGCGGTTTTGGCGGACATGCGCGTTCTCCAGTTCGGGCGTGGGCCGCAGGGCTCAGGCCGTTGCTACCTTGGTGATGGCCACATCGATGCGTTTCAAGGCCTGCTCGCGGCCGGCCAGGTACACGGTATGGGAAATGTCAGGGCTGACCTGGGTGCCGGTGATGGCCACGCGCAGCGGCTGGGCGACCTTGCCCATGCCCATTTCCAGCGCGGCGGCTGCATCGTGCAGGGCCACGCCAACGGCCTCGGCGGTCCACTCCGGCAGGGCTGCCAGCAGCTCGCGGGCCTTGCCCAGCGGCAGTTCCGCACCGGCCTTGAAGTGCTTGGCCACGGCCGCTTCATCGTATTCGTTCAGCGRCTGGTACCAGACCACGGCCTTCTCGGCCATTTCCTTCAGGGTCTGCACGCGCTCGCGCAGGGCGATCACCACGTCCACCGGCGCCGGGCCAGCGGCCACATCCAGGCCCAGCTTCTGCAGCTGGTAGACCAGGTGCGGCACGATCGCGGCCGGCTCCTCGGTCTTCAGGAAGTGCTGGTTGACCCAGCCCAGCTTGGCCATGTCCAGGCGCGAGGCCTTGGAATTGCAGTCCTTCACATCGAACAGGTCGATCAGTTCCTGGCGGCTGAACAGTTCCTGGTCGCCGTGCGACCAGCCCAGCCGGGCCAGGTAGCTCAGCAGCGCATCAGGCAGGTAGCCGGCGTCCCTGTACTGCATCACGTCGGCCGCGCCGGTGCGCTTGGACAGCTTGGCGCCCTGCTCGTCCAGGATCATCGGCATGTGGCCGAACTTCGGCACCGGTGCGCCGATGCCTTCGTACAGGTTGATCTGGCGCGGGGTGTTGTTGATGTGGTCGTCGCCACGGATGACTTCGGAGATCTTCATGTCCCAGTCGTCCACCACCACCGCGAAGTTGTAGGTGGGGTAGCCGTCCGGACGGAAGATGACCATGTCATCCAGCTCGCTGTTGGCGATCTCGATGCGGCCCTTGATCAGATCATCGAACACCACCGTGCCTTCAAGCGGGTTCTTGAAGCGGATGACGCGGTTCGGGTCGTCCCTGTACGGCAGGCCCTGCTCGCGGGCAGCGCCGTTGTAACGCGGCTTTTCCTGCCTGGCCATCGCGGCCTCGCGCATGGCGTCCAGCTCTTCGCGGGTTTCGTAGGCGTAGTACGCCTTGCCGTCGGCGATCAGCTGCTCGGCCACTTCCTTGTACCGGGCGACGCGCTCGGTCTGGTAGAACGGGCCTTCGTCGTAGTCCAGGCCCAGCCACTCCATCGCCTCCAGGATCGCATCGATCGCACCCTGGGTGCTGCGTTCACGGTCGGTGTCCTCGATGCGCAGCACGAACTCGCCGCCACGATGGCGGGCCTCCAGCCAGCAGTACAGCGCGGTGCGGGCGCCACCGATATGCAGGTAGCCGGTGGGACTGGGGGCGAAGCGGGTGCGGCAGGTCATGGAGGGCTCGAGGAACGGGTATCCCCCGATTTTACCAGCCCTCCGCCCCCTGCGGAAAAAGGGGACGGAGGGGGGCAAGTCACTATTGCCGCGCTCCCGGGAGAACGCCGATGCAGCGGAGGGGAAACACGACTTGATCCCCTCCGTCCCTTTTTCAGGGCTCGGGCTTGCGCGGGAACGGCTGCTCGCGCATGGCAGCGTGGTAGGCGAAGGAGGCGACGATGGCGGCGGCCTGCTTCAGGTCTTCCGGTTCGGCGTGGTCCCAGGTGTCCAGGTGGCTGTGGTGGACGTTGCTGAAATAGTCCAGCTTGTCCTGGATGAACTGGAAGCCCGGCAGGCCGATGCGGTCGAAGCTGATGTGGTCGGTGCTGCCGGTGTTGCGGGTGGCCACGGTGGTTGCACCCACGTCATGGAACGGGGCGAGCCAGGCTTCKAAGATCGGCATCGCCGCCAGGTTTTCCTGTGCGTAGATGCCACGGAAGCGGCCCGAGCCGTTGTCCATGTTGAAGTAGACCTGGAACTTGCCGTAGTCGCGGGTCTTCTGCAGGGCACCGGTCGGTTCACGCAGCGAGGCCGGCAGCGCCTTCTGCGCCGGGTCGGTGGGCTCGGGGAATCGACCGAAGTGCTTGGCCACGTACGCCTGCGAACCGATCAGTCCCTGTTCCTCGCCACTCCACAGCGCAACCCGGATGGTGCGCTTGGGCTTGGCGCCGCCGGCCTTGAGGATGCGCATGGCCTCCATCATCACCGCCACGCCGGCGGCGTTGTCGGCCGCGCCGGTGCCGCTGTGCCAGGAATCCAGGTGCGCGCCGATCATCACCACCTCGTCCGGCCTGCTGCTGCCACGGATCTCGGCCAGGGTGTTGTAGCCGGGCTGGTCGGCCTCGTCGGTGAAGCGTGCGGCCACATCCACGCGCAGGCGCACGCTTTGCTTGGCTTCCAGCGCGCGTACCAGCGGATTGAAGTGCTCGGCGATCATCGCCAGTTCGGGAATGCCGGCCGCTTCACCGGCCTTGCGCGAGCCGCCACCGGCCACGCGGATGATGCCGTTGTCCCAGCTGCTGATGCTGATCGAGGCCAGCGCGCCTTCTTCAACGAAGAATGCGTTGACCTTCGCCGCCAGCGCCTGCTTCTCCTGGTATTCCTTGACCCGCTTGGCGCGGTCGGCGGCCACGTCCTTGTCCTTGGGCAGGGTGAATTGCTGCAGGCCTTCCAGCGAGGTGGCGTCGTGCCGGTGCGAATCGGCGTCGGTGCCGCGCTTGTATTCGCGTGCCTCGCCCAGCAGCAGGATCTTTCCACGCAGCTTGCCGCGATATTTCTCGATGTCCTCGGGCTTCTTGATGTCCACCTGCAGCAGGTCGCCCTCGACCGGGCCGTTGGTGCCCGGCGTCCACGCCTTGGGCAGCGCATGCAGTGGCTGCACGCGATCGCCCAGCATCTCCACGCTGGCCGAGGTGAATTCCCAGCCACGGCCGAATTCGTCGAAGGCTTCGTCATGGACATTGTCCAGCTTCCATTCGCTGAACTTGCCGCGGGTCCAGGCGTTGGCACGCCCCATCGCCGGCGAATTGGTCAGGCGCGGCCCGATGCGTTCGGTGAGGTAGCTGAAGGTATCCATCACCTGCGACTTGTGGAACGCCTGCTGGCGGATCTTGCCGACCATGTCCAGGTCCACCGGCTCGCGCTGCTGCGCCACCGCATTGCCACCCATCGCCAGCACTACTGCCAGCACGCCCCACTTCAGCCCGCTCCACGTCAACACGCCGCACCCCTGCCCTTCGGCTCGATCATCATCCGCTCGAGTCTAGCCAGCCGGGGCGCCCGGCCCCCGTCCCATCGGTCATGGGCATCTGGTAGATCCACGCCGTGCGTGGATGGCGCCTTCCCACCGAAGAGCGGTGCGGACCAAGGTTCGCACCCAGCAGAGGCCCCGTAGAACCACGCCACGCGTGGATGGGCCTTCCGCTGTCACCCCTTCCACCCCAGCCACAGCTGCGCGCGTTCGGGCAACAGCAGCAGCCAGTGCCGCTGGTCGATGCTGCTGCAACCAAACACCGTCGCATGTTCCGGCCAGTCTGCCGGCAGCCCATCGATGCCGATCTCCGACAATGCCCCCGCCCCGGCCTTCCATGGCCGGTAACGGGGCACCTTGCCGGCGAGCGCGCCGCGTCCGTGCCGCGCCTCCCGCAACCAGTCCAGCCCGCGCCGCTGCAATCCTTCGCAGGTGACGGCGGCCAGCTGGAAGCGGACCAGGCCGGGCGCGATCCGTGCCCCTGGCAAGGCCGCCAGTACCCCATGGGCCTGCAGCAGTGCATCCACCTCCAACAGCGCGGGAATGCCCTGTCGTGCCCGTTGCTGCAATCCTTGGCGCCAGCCCATGGCGTGCTCCTTACTTCTGTTCGGCCAGGGCGTACCAGTCAACCCGACGGGTCACCCACATCGCCAGCGCGAGGATCACGAACAGCAGCAGCGAGCCCAKCAKCAGYGCATTGTYTTCCGASASCAGCAGGCCATACAGCGCGCCGTACAGCACCGTCAGCATCGCGGCGAAGCCCAGGCCCCGCTTCCAGTGACCCAGCACATTGGCCAGGTACACCGCCTGCAGGCTGATGCAGGCCAGCGCGGAAACCAGGTAGGCCTGCCAGAAGGCGATGTGCTCGGACAGGCTGATCAGCAGCAGGAAGAAGATCGCCAGCGCCAGGCCGACCATCAGGTACTGCAGCGGATGGATGCGCAGCGACTTGATCAGTTCGAACAGGATGAAACCAACGAACGTCAGCACCACGAACAGCACGCCGTACTTGGACGCGCGGTCGGCCTGGGTATAGGTATCGACCGGGTCGACCAGCGAAACCTGCACCGCCTGCGCATCCAGGTCATCGCCCTCGCGCAGTCGCTGCTGTGCGTCCGATGCCAGCGAGGACACGGCCCAGCGTGCATCGAAGCCCTGTGCATCCACACGCCGCTCGTTCGGCAGGAACGCACCGGCAAACGACGGGTGCGGCCAGCTGGACCGCAGCGCGATCTGGTTGTCATCGCCCACCGGCACCACCGACAGCGAGCGGCTGCCATCGAGCTGCAGTTCCAGTTCCACGCTGCTGGCCGCCAGGGTGCCTCCGGTGCGGGCGATGCCGGCGATCGGTGCATGCAGCCCACGGCCCAGTGCGGATGCGCCGGCCACGCCCGGCAGCAGCTTGACCTGCTGTCCATCAACCCGCAGGTTCGGCGTACCAACCAGGCCACGCGCATCGGACACGCCCAGCGCGATGTAGGCCTCGCCATAGGTCATGCCATCGTGCTCCGGGTAGTCGTCCTCGCTGAAGGTCGCCTTGAGCTGGCCATTCCAGCTGTACACCGGCACCTTGAACAGGCCGACCGAGCGCTGGCTGGGCAGCAGCTCGCCACTGATCTGCAGGGTGGCCGGCGGCTGCAACCAGTAACCCTCGGTGGTCTGCAGCTCGGTCTTCTTGTTGCCCTGCGCATCGACCACTTCCACCTGCTCGCGCTTGGACCACGGCACCACGCGCACCGGCCCGACCACGCGCTGGGTACCGGCACGGCTTTCGGCCACCCGCGAGTAGGCCTCTTCGCGATAGGCGCTGCGCTCGGTGATGACGCTGCGGATCAGGAAAAGCGGGATCAGCAGCAGCAGGATCAGGCCGCCGACAATGGCGAACCGCAGCAGCATCTTCAGGGATTTCATCGTCCGTCCTCGTTGGAGAGGACTGCAGGATGGACGGCTGCGGTGAGCAGGGTTTGTGGCGAATTTGAAGTGGGTGTGAAGTCAGCGCCGCAGACGCTGGCCCGGTATCGCCAGCGGCAGCCACAGGCTGGCCACGGTGCCGCCGCCTTCGCGCGGCTGCAGGCTGGCGCGGCCGTCATGCAGGCGCACAACTTCCTGCACGAAGGGCAGGCCGAGGCCGGAACTGCGGCGGCCGGTGCCGGGTCGGGCCAGCGAATAGAAGCGCTCGAACACGCGCTCGCGTGCGTAGTCGGGAATGCCCGCGCCACGGTCGGCAACCTGCAGGCGTACGCCCTGCCCGTCCAGTTGGGCATCCAGTTGCACCTGTGCCCCGGGCGGCGAGAACGCAATGGCGTTGTCGATCAAGTTGTGCAGCGCTTGCCGCAGCAGATAGCCATCGCCCTGCACGCGCAGGTCGGGCACCTGCTCGATATGCAGCTGGACACCTGCGGCCTGCGCGCGTACCTGCGCCGCCGCCGCGGCTTCCTGCAGCAGCACCGRCAAGGCGATCGGATCACGGGTCTGCAACCACCCGTGCTGCTCGACCTCGGCCAGCGCCAGCAGCTTGTCGATGGTTTCAGTCAGCCGTTCCTGCTGGTCGACGATGCTGCGTGCGAAATGCGCACGGTCGGCGTCGGCCATCGGCTCCTGCAGCAGTTCGGCGGCACCGCGGATCGCCGCCAACGGGCTTTTCATCTCGTGGGTCAGCGATTGCACGTACTGCTCGACGTACGCCTTGCCTTCCAGCTTGCGCCGCATGGTCTCCAGCGCCTGGCCAAGATCGCCGATCTCGTCGCTGCGCCGCTTCGGCGGCGGCACCGGTTCACCGGCGCTGACCGCACGCGCATAGCGGCTGAGCTGGCCCAGGCCGTTGGTCAGCCACATCGTCACCAGCACGCCCACCAGCGCCGACAGGCCGATCAGCCACGCACCGCGCTCGATGATGGCGCGCTGGCTGGCGGCGATGAACGGATCGATGCTGCGGTTGGGCTGGGCCAGGCTGAGCACGCCGATCAGTGTGCTGCCATCGGCCGGGTCATACACCGGCGCGGCCACGTGCATCACCGTGTTGCTGTCATCGCCCGGCGTTTCCGGGCTGGAGCGCGCACCGTATTCGCCGCGCAGGGTGCGATAGACATCGTTCCAGCGCGAATTGTCGCGGCCCACGTCGCGGCCCAGCGAATCGTAGATCACGATGCCCTTGGCGTCGGTGATCGTCACCCGGTAGTCCAGCGCACGCTTGGGGAAGCGCCAGACCATCGCCTTCAGGTCGCGCTGCCGGGCCTTGGCCAGGTTGCGGGTGAAGGTGCCGTTGCGGATGGTGCCGGCCTTGACGTCGGCGGCGGCCATTTCCGCCAGCACGTTGGCCGCATCCACCAGGGTCGATTCCATCGCCTGGCGCACACCCGGCTTCACTTCGTTGACGAACACACGCATCACGAAGAACGCGGCGATGCCAACGATCAGGAAGAAGCCCAGGAACAGTTTCAGGACCAGACGCACGCGTCAGACCTCCAGGGCGTAGCCGAGGCCGCGATGGGTGCGGATCGGTTCACCGCTGGCGCCGGCCGCACGCAGCTTGGCGCGCAGTGTCTTGACGTGGGTGTCGACGGTGCGGTCGGCGCTGTCGGCGGCGCTGTCCCAGCCACGGTCCATCAACTGGGCACGGCTGAGGATCGCGCCGGGGCGCTGCAGCAGCGCCTCCAGCAACGCATATTCGTAGCGGGTCAGGTCCAGCGCATGGCCCTGGAAGCGGATGCGGCGGCCATCGCGATCGATGGCGAAGGCACCGTGTTCCTGCCAGCCGCTCTCGACGGACGGGGCCACCGCAGCGGGCGTGGCACGCCGCAGCCGGGCACGCACCCGCGCCACCAGCTCGCGCGGCGAGAACGGCTTGGCCATGTAGTCGTCCGCCCCCAGCTCCAGGCCCAGTACGCGGTCGAGTTCGTCGTTGCGGGCGGTCAGGAAGATCACCGGCACCTGCGCCACCGGCCCCGTCAGGGCCCGCAGCCGGCGGCAGACCTCGAAACCACTGAGGTCCGGCAGGCCGACATCCAGCACCACCAGGTCGATATCGCCGGCCTGCAGCTGCTGCAGCGCCTGCCCGCCCAGCAGGCAATGGCTGGCAGCGTAGCCTTCGCTGCGCAGCGCATAGAGCACGGTTTCGGCGATGGCCGCTTCGTCTTCGACCACCAGGACATGGGTAACAGGGGCTGTCATGGCGCGCAGCATAGCCGCTGCGGCCCTTGCCCCGTACACTGYCGCCCATGAACTATCGCCACGCCTTCCACGCCGGCAACCACGCCGATGTCCTCAAGCACATCGTGCAGCTGGCCCTGATCGACAGCTTCAAGCGCAAGGACAGCCCGTTCTTCGTGCTCGACACCCACGGCGGTGCCGGCCGTTACCTGCTGGCCAGCGAAGAAAGCCGCAAGACCCTGGAAGTCGAATCCGGGGTCATGCGGCTGATGGCCCAGCCCAAGCTGCCGGAGGTGGTCGAGCGCTACCTCAAGGCGGTGCAGGCCGACAATCCGGTCGGCGCGATGATCGCCTACCCCGGCTCGCCGCTGCTCAGCGCGCAGGCCATGCGCCCGCAGGACCGCATGGCGGTGTGCGAGCTGCAGGAGGATGAGGCCGCTTCGCTGAAGACCCTGTTCGCCCATGACAGCCGCGTCGGCGTGCACCCCGGTGACGGCTATGCGCTGCTGCGCTCGCTGCTGCCGCCCAAGTCCAACGGTGCCAAGATCGGCCGCGGCCTGGTCCTGATCGACCCGCCCTACGAAGCCCAGGACGCCGAGTACCAGGCGATCCTTGCCGCGCTGGCCGAGACCCTGGCGCGCTGGCCGCAGGCCACCTGTGCGGTCTGGTTCCCGATCAAGCAGCGCCGCACCATCCTGCATTTCCTGCGCAAGGCCACCGCACTGCCGGTGAAGTCGGCGATGACCATCGAGTTCCTGGTCCGCCCGGACGACTCCCCGCTGCGCCTCAACGGCAGCGGCATGCTGGTGCTCAATGCCCCCTGGCAGTTCGACCGCGTGGTCGGCCCGGCCCTGCCGGCCCTGCGCCAGCATCTGGGCGAGCCCGGTGCCAGCACCCGCCTGGACTGGCTGAAGACGGCCGAATAGGGGCCTTCACGAGGCTGTACGACCGTGAGCCTTTCGTTCACGGAATGCAGCCCCGGTGATGACACAATCGATGGACCACCAAGGAATCACCCGGTATGGCCACTCGCAACCGCATGCCGCCCTGGCATGAGATCTTCAAGGCTCCCAGCGGCCACGAGCTGCTGATCCGCCCCATCCGCCCCGAAGATGGCGCGCCGCTGCAGGCCGCCTTCAGCCTGTTCGGGCCGGAAGAAATCCGCGACCGTTTCCTGCAATCGGTGACCGAGCTGTCACCGGAAACCACCCAGCGCCTGACCCATCCCAACCCGAAGACCGAGATCACCCTGGTCGCCGCCGAGTCGCTGCCGGCCGGTGAGGCCGTGGTCGGCGCGGTGGCCCGTGCCTCGATCATCCCCGGTACCCGGGAAGCCGAGTACGCGATCCTGATCAGCCGCTTCCTGATCGGCCAGGGCCTCGGCCGCCAGCTGATGCGCAAGCTGGTGAAATGGGGCCGCGGCAAGTACCTGGACCGCCTGTATGGCGATGTCGCCGCCGAGAACGAGCCGATGAAGCAGCTGGCCGCCTCGCTGGGCTTCAAGCCGGTCCCCCATCCGAACGGGGCCGAAGGCCTGGTGCGGATGGTGCTGGAACTGGACAACTGACGGCAGCGCCGGGCCCTGCCCGGCGATGTTGATCCGACCGCTGCGCTCGCCGGGCATGGCCCGGCGCTACCCCGGTCACGTAACGATCATGGGCCAGGCGGGGGCTTCTGCTAAAATCCGCGGTTCATGTCGCGTACTCAATACCCCGCCCCGCCGCTGCCACGTGCCGGCCAGCTTCGCGCCTGGTGGCGCGCCCCCGCCTCGCCCACTGCCCTGGCCTGGTATCTGGCCCAGGCAGCGCGCACGCATGACGCACCGCTGCTGGTGGTGGCCCGTGACAACCACGGTGCCAACCAGATCGAAGCGGATCTGCATACCCTGCTGGGAGGCGACCCGAGCCTGCCGGTGGTGGCGTTCCCGGACTGGGAGACGCTGCCCTACGATCGCTTCAGCCCGCACCCGGACATCATTTCGCAGCGCCTGTCGGCCCTGCACCGCCTGCCCACGCTGAAGCGCGGCCTGGTGGTGGTGCCGGTGCAGACCCTGCTGCAGCATCTGGCTCCCCGCAGCTATGTCATCGGCGGCAGCTTCAATCTTGAAGTCGGCCAGCGCCTGGACCTGGAAGCGGAGAAGCGTCGCCTCGAAAGCGCCGGCTACCGCAACGTGCCGCAGGTGATGGACCCGGGTGATTTCGCCGTGCGTGGCGGCCTGCTTGACGTCTACCCGATGGGCGCCGACGAGCCGCTGCGGGTGGAACTGCTGGACGAGGACATCGATTCGATCCGTGCGTTCGATCCGGAAAGCCAGCGCTCGCTGGACAAGGTCGAGGCGGTGCACATGCTGCCCGGCCGCGAAGTACCGATGGACGACGCCAGCATCGCCCGGGTGCTGGCGACCCTGCGCGAGCGCTTCGACGTCGATACCCGACGCAGTTCGCTGTACCAGGACCTGAAATCGGGCCTGGCCCCGGCCGGCATCGAGTATTACCTGCCGCTGTTCTTCGAGCGCACCGCCACCCTGTTCGACTACCTGCCTGCCGGCAGCCTGCCGGTCGTCTGCGTGGGCGCCGCTCAAGCGGCAGAGACGTTCTGGACGCAGACCGGCGAGCGCTACGAGCAACGCCGCCATGACGTTGAACGGCCGCTGCTGCCACCGTCGGCGCTGTACCTGTCGCCGGACCTGCTGCGCGAGCGTTTGAACGACGCACCGCGCATCGAAGTATGGGCTGCCGATCACGCCCGCATCGCCGAGGCGCATGCGCTGGGCGACCAGCCGTTGCCGCCGCTGCCGGTGGCCGCGCGTGAAGCACCGGCCGGTGACGCGCTGAAATCCTTCCTTGGCCATTACCCTGGCCGGGTGCTGATCGCCGCCGATTCGCCGGGCCGTCGCGAGGCCCTGCTGGAAGTGCTGCAGGCCGCCGAGCTGAAGCCACCGGTGGTGGCCGACCTGCTGTCCTTCCTGGCCAGCGACGAACGCTTCGCCATTGCCGTGGCGCCGCTGGAAGACGGCTTCGCCCTGGATGCGCCGCACATCGCGGTGCTGACCGAACGCCAGCTGTTCCCCGAGCGCGCCGGCAGCACCCGTCGCACGCGCCGCGCCGGACGAGAGCCGGAAGCGATCATCCGCGATCTGGGCGAACTGACCGAAGGCGCGCCGATCGTGCACGAGGACCATGGCGTCGGCCGCTACCGCGGACTGATCGCGATGGACGTCGGCGGCATGCCCGGCGAGTTCCTCGAAATCGAGTACGCCAAGGGCGACCGCCTGTACGTGCCGGTCGCACAGCTGCACCTGATCAGCCGCTATTCCGGCGCGTCCGCCGAAACCGCGCCACTGCATTCGCTGGGTGGCGAACAGTGGAGCAAGGCCAAGCGCAAGGCCGCCGAGAAGGTGCGCGATGTGGCCGCCGAACTGCTGGAGATCCAGGCCCGCCGCCAGGCGCGTGCCGGACTGGCACTGCAGGTGGACCGCGCGATGTACGAGCCGTTCGCCGCCGGTTTCCCGTTCGAGGAAACCCCGGACCAGCTGGCCGCCATCGACGCCACCCTGCGTGACCTGGCCAGCAGCCAGCCGATGGACCGCGTGGTCTGCGGCGACGTGGGCTTCGGCAAGACCGAAGTTGCCGTGCGTGCCGCATTTGCTGCCGCCAGCGCTGGCAAGCAGGTGGCGGTGCTGGTGCCGACCACGCTGCTGGCCGAACAGCATTACCGCAATTTCCGCGACCGCTTCGCCGACTATCCGATGAAGGTCGAGGTGCTGTCGCGCTTCAAGAGCACCAAGGAGATCAAGGCCGAGCTGGAAAAGGTCGCCGCCGGCACCATCGACGTCATCGTCGGTACCCATCGCCTGCTGCAGCCGGACGTGAAGTTCAAGGACCTGGGCATGGTCGTCGTCGACGAGGAGCAGCGCTTCGGCGTGCGCCAGAAGGAGGCGCTGAAGGCACTGCGCGCCAACGTGCACCTGCTGACCCTGACCGCCACGCCGATTCCGCGTACGCTGAACATGGCCATGGCCGGCCTGCGCGACCTGTCGATCATCGCCACCCCGCCGCCGAACCGGTTGGCGGTGCAGACCTTCATCACCCAGTGGGACAACGCGCTGCTGCGCGAAGCCTTCCAGCGCGAGCTGGCACGCGGTGGCCAGCTGTATTTCCTGCACAACGACGTGGAAAGCATCGGCCGCATGCAGCGCGAGCTGTCCGAGCTGGTGCCCGAAGCGCGCATCGGCATCGCCCATGGGCAGATGCCCGAGCGCGAGCTGGAAAAGGTGATGCTGGACTTCCAGAAGCAGCGCTTCAACGTGCTGCTGTCGACCACGATCATCGAATCGGGCATCGACATCCCCAACGCCAACACCATCATCATCAACCGTGCCGACCGCTTCGGCCTGGCCCAGCTGCACCAGCTGCGTGGCCGCGTCGGTCGATCGCACCACCGCGCCTATGCCTACCTGGTCGTGCCCGACCGTCGTTCGATCACGCCGGATGCGGAAAAGCGCCTGGAAGCGATCGCCTCGATGGACGAACTGGGCGCCGGCTTCACCCTGGCCACCCACGATCTGGAAATCCGCGGCGCCGGCGAACTGCTGGGCGAGGACCAGAGCGGGCAGATGGCCGAAGTGGGCTTCAGCCTGTACACCGAGCTGCTGGAACGCGCAGTGCGCAGCATCAAGCAGGGCCATCTGCCCGACATCGATGCCGGCGAAGAAGCGCGGGGCGCCGAGGTCGAGCTGCACGTGCCGGCGCTGATTCCGGACGACTACCTGCCGGACGTGCACACCCGCCTGACGCTGTACAAGCGCATTTCCAGCGCGCGCGACAGCGATGCGCTGCGCGAACTGCAGGTGGAGATGATCGACCGCTTCGGCCTGCTGCCGGATGCGGCCAAGAACCTGTTCGCCATTGCCGAGCTGAAGCTGCAGGCCAGCTCGCTGGGCATCCGCAAGCTGGACCTGGGCGAGAACGGTGGCCGCATCGTGTTCGAATCCAAGCCGAACATCGATCCGATGGCGGTGATCCAGCTGATCCAGAAACAACCGAACCTCTATGCCATGGACGGTCCGGACAAGCTGCGCGTCAAGCATCCGCTGCCGCTGCCCGAAGACCGCTTCAATGCCGCGCGGGCACTGCTGTTGACCCTGGCCCTGCGCTGATCGATCTGCAGGGTGCCGGTCCGCCGCGGGCGGCAGACCGGCGCCCTTTCCGTTTCCTGCGCCCGCGACAAGGAGTGTTGCCGTGAATCGTTTCGCCCCCCTTCTGCTCGCCACCAGCCTGGGCCTGCTTGCGGCCTGCCACAGCGGCATGAGCAACCGCGATTACCTGCATGAGAATGTCGCCAGCTGGAACGGCACGGTCAGCGTGGTCGAGCAATGGACCAACGGCCCGAACGGCGAGTCCTTCCATGCGTCGCTGCAGGACGGCAAGAGCATGCAGCAGCATCGCTTCGGCCTGAAGAACGCGCACAAGGAAATCGCCGACCGGCTGGTCTTCGTCCAGCAGTTCACCCATGGCAAGGACGCCGACGCACTGCACCAGAACCTGCTCGATTCCCTGAAGAGCACCGAACACATGTTCGCCGTGATGGAACAGCTGGCCGCCCTGCCCGATGGCTACAGCGAAGAACAGGTCACCCCGCTGCTGCAGACGCTGGATGAGGCCGTGACCAGGATGGACGAAGACATGCAGACCCTGAGCGACGCGCAGGACGCCTTCGCCAAAGCCCATCGCATCCACCTGCAGACCACCGGCTGATCCGCGCAGCCCCGGTTGCGATGCGGCCGGGGCCAAATGCTGCATGCGACTGAACGCACAGCCCCACGCGGGACCGTCGATGCCCCCCGCGTGACACCGATGCGGGTACCCTATGCGCCGCCCCGGCCCGCTCTCGCGGGCCTTTCCGTTTTCTGCGCAGCTTCGCCGCGCCGCCAGTTCCGATGCCCCAGCCCAGACCTCCCGACCTCCTGCACGCGCAGGCCTGCCTGATCGACGCCCTGTCGATGTCACTGCAGATGCGTGATGCCYATACCCGCCACCACTGTGACCGCGTGGGCCTTCTTGCGCAGCACCTTGCCCTGCACTGCGACCTGGATGAGGACGCCTGTGCGCAGGTCGGCCTGGCCGCACGCTTCCACGACATCGGCAAGATCGGCATCCCCGACGAGGTACTGCTGAGCCCGCGCCGGCACAGCGACGAAGAGCGCGCGATCATGCGCGAGCACCCGGTGCGCGGCGAGCACATTTTCCTGGCCACCGGCCGCAGTGATGCCGCGCCGGTCGCGCGACTGATCCGTGCCCATCATGAAGCGTTCGATGGCAGCGGCTATCCCGATGGCCTGCACGGCGAGGCCATTCCGCTCGGCGCCCGCATCGTCACCATTGCCGATGCCTACGATGCAATGACCAGCGTGCGCCCTTACCGCGCGGCGATGGAGCACGAGACGGTGCTGCGGATCCTCGATGAGCAGGCCGGTGGCCTGATCGATCCCTACGTGCTGCAGCGTTTCCACGGCATGCTCAGGAACGAGCCGGCGCTGGCCTGAGCCTTCACCGGCTGGACGGCGCCTCGCTTGCGCAGCCGCGCCGATCCCCGCAAGCTGAGGGTCGGCCGCAGACGGCCCTGCTTACGAGGAGCATCACCCATGAAAGGAAACACCCGTATCGCCGCACCGCTGGGCTTGTTGCTGTTGGCCCTGGCGCCGTTCGCGCAGGCCCAGCAGGATGGCACCGCGCCAGCCGCCGCATGCCTGTCGCGCAACCAGGTCACCGCTGGCACCTCACCTGCCACCCTGATGAATGCCCTGCCGCGCTGCGTGCAGGATGGACGCATGCAGGACGCCATCGATCTCTACAACATCGCCGGCGTGTTCGCTCATTTCGATCGCCAGCGCGTCGCAGACGAGACGGGACACGCTGCCTACAACGCGCTCAAGGCGATGGCCGGTTCGGCCATGGGCGAGGAGAATCTCGGTCGCTTCGACAGCGCATTGAAGGCGCAGCTGAGCCCCGACAAGGCGCCAGCCTACGTCGCTGGCATCTGCACCTTCAGCAAGCGCATGGGGCCGCCCTCGTACACCCCGACCTACATGCTGGCCCATGGCATGTCCAATTTCACCGGCAAGGGCGGTGGCCTGGTGCCAGGCTTCGACCCGGCCAGCGCATGGCAGGCCACATTGTCTCAGTACCTGAAATGCCCGGGCTGATCTGCCGCCTGTTCTAGCCGACTGCAACGAGAAGGCCCGGCATTCGCCGGGCCTTCTGCTTCACGCGTTACCGGCGATCGCTTACCAGATCACCACGCGCTTGTCGTCCGCACGCACCATCGCATCGCCGGCCTTGCACTGGAACGCGGCGGCATAGGACGGCATGTTCGACGGCGCGCCGTTGGCACGGAAGTTCGCCGGTGCATGCGGATCGGTGTTCAGGCGCACGCGCAGCTCACCGTCGGTGAAGTTGCGACGCCACACGGTGGCCCAGTTCATGAAGAAGCGCTGGTCCTGGCTGTGACCGTCCACCTCGACGTTCGCCTTCGGGTTCTCCTTCAGCGCCATCTGCAGGGCATCGTAGGCCACGGTCAGGCCACCCAGATCACCGATGTTCTCGCCCAGGGTCAGCTTGCCCTTCACGAACACGCCCGGCACCGATTCATAGCCGTCGAACTGCGCGACCAGCTGGTCGGTGCGTTCGGTGAAGGCCTTGCGGTCGCTGTCGGTCCACCAGTTGTCGAAGTTGCCGTTGGCGGCGAACTGGCTGCCCGAGTCGTCGTAGCCGTGCATCATCTCGTGGCCGATGACCGCCCCGATGCCGCCATAGTTCAATGCCGGATCGGCCTTGGCATCGAAGAACGGTGCCTGCAGGATCGCCGCCGGGAACACGATCTCGTTCTTGGTGGCGTTGTAGTAGGCATTGACGGTCTGCGGGGTCATGCCCCACTCGGTCTTGTCCACCGGCTTGCCGATCTTGTCCAGCATGTAGCGGTAGTTGAACGCACGCGCTGCCTGCATGTTGCCCAGGTAGCTGTCACCGTTGGTCTGCAGGCCCGTCCACTCACGCCACTTGTCCGGGTAACCGATCTTCGGGGTGAAGCTGGCCCACTTTTCCAGTGCCTTCTTCCTGGTTTCCTCGCCCATCCACGGCAGCTGCTCCAGGCGCGCCTTCAGCGCCACCGACAGGTTCTGCACCAGGTGCTGCATGGCCTCCTTCGATTCGGCCGGGAACACCGCGTCCACGTACAGCTGGCCGAGGGCTTCGCCCATGCCGCCGTTCACCGACTCCAGCACGCGCTTCCAGCGCGGCTGCATTTCCTGCTGGCCGCGCAGGGTCTTGCCGTAGAACTCGAAGTTGGCCTTCTCGAACTGGCTGCTCAGGTACGGCGAGGCGTCGTCGATGGTGTGGAAGCGCAGGTAGGACTGCCAGGTGGCGGCCGGCACGTCGGCCAGCATCTTGTCCATTTCGCTGAAGAAGCCCGGCTGGGCCAGCGAGAACTTCTGCGCGGCCGGCACCTTCAGGGTGTCAAACAGCGCGGTCCAGCTGAAGTTCGGGGTCWGCTTGTCSGCRTCRRCGGCGCTGASCGGGTTGTAGCGCTTGGCCGGGTCRCGCAKTTCGATGCGCGACATCGAGGCCTTGGCCAGGCGSGTYTCGAAYKCCATCACCGCCTTGGCCTGTTCGGCAGCCTGCGCCGCGTCCACGCCGGACAGCGTCAGCACCTGCGCGATGTAGGCCACGTAGGCGTCGCGGATCTTGGCCTGCGCGTCGTCGAAGTAATAGCCCTTCTCCGGCAGGCCCAGGCCGCCCTGGCCGACGTACGCAATGACGTTGGCCGAATCCTTGTAATCGGCATTGGCGAACAGCGAGAACAGCACGCCCTGGCCCTGCGCCTGGCTGTCGCGCAGGTACTGGGTGATGGCGGCGGTGTCGTTCAGCGCAGTGATCTTGTCCAGCGTCGGCTGCAGCGGCGCCAGGCCGGCGGCCTCGATCTTCGCTTCGTCGTTGCCGGTCTTCCAGATGTCACCGATCTTGGCTTCCACCGAGCCGGCCTTGGCCTGGCTGGCGGCGGCCTGCTGCACCAGCGCGTGCTGCACTTCCAGCGAGCGCTCGCGCAGGATTTCGAAGCTGCCCCAGGTGGTCTGGTCGCCCGGCACCGGGTTGGCCTTCAGCCACTTGCTGTTGACGAAGCCGTTGAGGTCGGTACACGCGGCGATGGACGGATCCAGATCGGCGCTGTTGAGGCTGATCAGCGCGGTCTTGATCTGCGACTGGTCGAACGCCGGCTTGGCGGCGTCGGCAGCGGGCGCGGTCTCGTTCTTGCCACAGGCGGCGAGCGAAGCGGCGATGGCGATGGTCAGGCCCAGCGGGACCAGATTACGGACGTTCATGGCGTGTCTCCAACGGCGAATCGTCCAGCGTAGCCGCTGCGGCGATGGTGGGGACCGGCCAAAGGTCACGCCGCAGGCTCCACAGCTGTTGGATTTCGCCTTTGGGGTTTTCCGCTATCGTGCTTGCTAACATCGCCCCAATCGGATCTACCGCAAAAATCATAAAAAATGGAGAAGATATGCCTTACGAACTAAAGGATCGTTTGGTGGTAGGTGTCGCATCTAGTGCAATGTTCGACTTGAGCGAGTCGGATAGGGTCTTTCGAAACGAGGGGGAGGAAGCCTATCGCACATATCAAGAGCAGCACAGGAACGATGCACTCCAGCCGGGAATGGCTTTCTCCTTCATCCGACGCCTTCTCTCTCTCAATGACCTAAGTCCCGCCCCCCACGCTCCGCTGGTCGAAGTCGTCCTTCTATCTCGTAATGATCCAGATACGGGACTTCGGGTGATGAATTCAATTGCCCACCACAACTTGAGCATCTCTCGCGCAATTTTTCAGCAAGGCCTTTCGCCCTACGCATATGTGCCTGCGCTCAACATATCCCTATTCCTATCAGGCAATCAGAGCGATGTTCTCGAAGCGATTGCACTTGGACTGCCGGCCGGATATGTAATGGATTCAAAGAAAATTGACGACCCAAGCGACACAACACTTCGCATTGCCTTCGACTTCGATGGAGTTCTTGCTGACGACTCATCCGAAACCGTGATGCAGAATGGAAACCTTGCGCAATTCCACACTCACGAGACAGCCAATGTCATGGAACCTCACGGTGGCGGCCCACTAAAGCAGTTCCTCCTCAAGATCTCAACAATCCAGAAGGCCGAGGAGCTGAAAAGGAAGTCGGACCCAACATACAAAAATAGGCTTCGTGTCTCCATCGTCACCGCCCGAAATGCTCCATCGCATGAGCGCGCAATCAACACACTGAAGAGTTGGGGCGTAATTGTAAACGACGCATTCTTCTTGGGTGGAATTGAAAAACGCTTGATCCTCGAAGTCCTCAAGCCTCATATATTTTTCGACGATCAATCACTGCACCTTGCCGCAGCAAGCCAAGCCGCACCATCTGTACACATTCCCTTCGGAATAACGAACAAACCGAAGACGACATCGCCACAGACGGAAGAGCTAGCGGCGACCGGTCAATAAATTGGATCACCCAAGAGAACCTCACATGCAACAGGCAAAACCGACCTGCTTTGTGATTCAGACTTTCGATGGGAACGTCTACGACCGAAGATATAGAGAGACCATACGCCCGGCACTTCTTCTTGCAGAAGTGGAGCCTCAAAGAGCAGATGAAATCCTTGGTCTAAATCCGATAATTGAAAAAATTGAAAGCGCAATCGCCAGCGCATCCACCTGTATCGCCGAAGTTTCCGAAGACAACCCCAACGTCTGGCTAGAACTCGGTTACGCACTAGCCCTCAATCGACCTGTTGTCATACTCTGTGAAAAAGGAAAGCGCCCCAGGCTTCCTTTTGATGTTCAACATCGACCTGTTG
>NZ_JBFTOJ010000012.1:0-76859 GCF_056397905.1 Stenotrophomonas sp. 05L414_2 | reverse complement strand
GCATCTGGGCTAACTCCAACTCCCGAATCAATCGAAGATATCAAGGATTCGAAGTCGAGCAACGATTCACCCTCCCAGTCCAGGGTCCCGTCGCAAGCAGCGACTTCGTAATCGAGATCCTCCTTGCTACCGGCTGATACAGGCCTCCCATTTTTTGATAGCACATAATCATAGTCATCGGACACCCACGCAAACCAGACGACTCTCCCATGCGCAGCAACCCCAACCGGATATATATCAGCCATCACAAACTCCCGCCTAAATGCCGCCATCAACCCTGAGCTCTTCTGGAATTGCGTCCATCAGAGGATCTTGACTGAAATTGAAAAAGAATTCCTCAAAGAATCCGGGCTTCTCACCGCTAGGAGTGAAGTGCGTTTCCGCATATTTTTTTAGCTTGCTCAAGTTTGACCCCTGCCCTTTGCCGGGGTCCTGACCAAACTCCTTGCACACTCGCTGGGCATACTGAACAGGTGTCTCCCCATTCGTAGGATTTGTCCCCCGCGCCCAAGATGGTATGTCATTTTTTGACTTCCCTCCTTTAGGCGCAATTTTTTGCTGAGGCCGGCTGTACCACGAGTGCGATCTGCCCGCACCTGCACTAGCTCCAGTGCCCCGACCAGAATTACCTGGGGGCCGAACGACGACCGGAGGCCGAGCAAGTACGCAACCGGGACAGAGACCAAGCGAGTCATCCCTTTCCATAGGACCGGATTCAGCGTAGGCGTAAGTGCTGATCCCACCACTAAGGCCAATCGGATCACTCTGCGAATACCGCCCCACCGCCGGCTCATACTCGCGCTGATAGTTGTAGAACAGCTCACTCGCATTCGTCGCCTGCTGTCCCGGGAAGCGCAGTGCCAGCTCAAACAGCACGCCATCCCCATCAGGGTCATTGACCGGTGCCTGGTCGCCAAACACCTCACTCTTGCTGCTCCACTCCCAGATCGCGATATCGCGTATGGGGTCGATCACCACACGCGGCGTACCCAGGTGATCGGGCTGGATGTACGCCAGCCCCGGCACGCCCGTGGCGGGTGTCTGGATCAACGCCACCGGGTAGTTGTCCAGCCAGATCGCCTGTTGCTGCGCTTGCCCGGTCGTCGAGTAGTTGCCAACCCACTGCCCGGCTTCGTCATAGACCGTGACCTGCGCATCGCCACTGGCTGGCGCACGCAGCACGCGCTCACCGCGGTGGTTGTAACCGTAACTCTCCACCACAGCATCGCCCTGCTTCACCGCACTCATGCGGTTGGCATCGTTGTAGGCGAGCGTCTTGCTGCCAATGCTGGTGGTGTTGCCTGCGGCATCCTGGTTGCGCGCCTGACCGTCCACGGCAATCAGTCGATGGCTGTCAGCCGGATAGGTATAGCTTGCGGTCCCGGCCGACGTGGTCAGCGAGGTGCGGTTGCCGGTGGCGTCGTAGCCATAGGTTTCAATCGGCGTGCCCGTCGCACCGTCTTGGGTCTGGGTCAGTCGGCCGAGCGTGTCGTAGGCATACTTGGCCAGCACTTCCGAGCCTGCGCCGTTCTTCAGCTCGGTGATCGAGCCGACGGGATCGTAGCCGTAGCCCAGTGACAGACCGCCCGCCGCGGGGTCATGCACCGCCTGCGGACGGTAGTCCAGATCAAGCGGGCGCTGCAGCTGGCGGCCGTTGCCGTAGGTCCAGCCGGTCGCCGGCCCGAAGGCGGCGTAGGTCACGTTGTTGACCACCACCTGCCGGGCCTGTCCAGGGCGGGTCAGGCCGATCTGGCTGATCCGCCCCTGGTCATCGCGCACATAGTCCGCCACGCCTCCGTCCGGGTAGGTCAACGTGGTCAGGCGACCGGACTTGCTGTACGCATAGCGCAGGGTGCTGGCTACACCATTGATCGTCTGCACCTTGCGGGTGACCTGGCCGAAGCGGTCATGGCAGTACACGGTGCTGCCATTGGCGTGCAGCACCTGGCCCAGGCGACCCTTGGCGAAACGCTCGTCACTGGCACATACCGCTGGTGCGGTGTCGTAGTGATAGCCCACGTCCAGGTTGGGATCCGGATAGGCAATGCCGACCAGTCGATTGAGCGCGTCGTAGCTGTAGGTGGCGGTCACGCCGCGCGCATCAGTGCGGGTCTTGCGGTTGCCAGCGGCGTCAACCGTGAAAGTAGTGTTCCCGCTATCCGGGCTGACATGTCCGGTCAGATCACCAAAGCCGTTGTAGGCGTAGGTGGTGCGCAGACCCTTGGGATCGGTCACCTGGGTGACCTGATCCAACGCGTTGTACTGGCTGCGGATTTTCGCAGCAACACCGCCCACGTCCTGCAGGGACTGCGCCAGCCGGTTCAACGGATCGTATTGCTGGTTCGTCACCCGCTGCAGGGCATCGGTGACCGACTGCGGATTGCCATTGGCGTCGTAGGCAAAGCCGGTGGCGTTGTTGCCGGCATCCTTCAGCGCGGTCAGCTGCCCGAGGGTGTTGTAGACACGGGCCAGCGTGCGGCGCAGCGTACCCCCTGCATCGACCGTGTTTTCCTGCAGACGGTTGCCGGCGTTGTCCAAGGTGTAGTGAATGGTGTTGCCCGCACTGTCGGCAATGTCGGTGAGCCGCTGGGCGGCGTCGTAGACATAGGTGACGCTGCTGCCGTCGGGCTCGGTGACCTGCTGCACCTGGCCGGTGGGCCAGTAGCTCAGCTGGGTGCTGCGATCTTCGGCAGTGGTGGCGCCACGCACGGTGACCGACGTCGGCCAGCCACGTGGGTGATAGGTGTAGTCGGTCACCGCGCCATTGGCATCACGCACTGACAACGGGCGCCCGAAGGCATCGTAAGCGAGGGTCTCAACGGTATGGCCCAACGCACTGGTGACGCTGCGCAGATCGCCCCTGCGGAACGCACAGGTGCCGTTGGTCGCACACCCTGCATCGTCGGCGGTGTACCAGGCATAGGTCACGGTATCTGCCACGTCCGTACGCGGACCGTCGATGCTTTTCAGCAGGCCCACCTGCGGGCAGTCCTGACCTTCGGCTTCACAATAGTTCTGCGTGGTCACGCGGGTATGGTTGGTCGCTGTATCGCGCACGGTGACGCTGGTCGGCTGCAGGCGCGCGTTGCGGACAATGCGGGTTTCCTGGTTGCCGACCGTCTGCTGCACGAGGCGATTACTGTCGAGCGCGACACGCGTCTCGCTGATGCGTTGCTCGGGGGTACCCGCCGCTTCCGTCGTCGTTGTCACGGCTACTGTACCGGCGGCCGGGTCGCTGGCCTCTGCGTAGGCGTACTGGGTGACCACGCCGCGTCGGTCGGTCGAGGACTGCAGGCGGCGGCGGAAGTCCGTGGCCTCTGGGAGGTAGGTACGACCGGCGGTGCCGCTGCTGTCGGTGATGCCATTGACCTTGCGTGGCAGGCCGCTGGTGCCGCTTGCGGTAAGCGCGTRCGTGCTCTGCTTGCCGAGTGCATCGGTGACGATGACCGGGCCGGCGGTCGTGTAATCCAGCCGCACCCCATCAATGCCGACATCCGCCTGTGTGCAGTCGCCCGAATGACGGCTGCAGGTCACACGCCCCTTGGCGTCGTAGCCAAACCAGCTATAGCGCCGGCTATCCTCGGCGGTGACGCCTGTCAGGTATCCAGGGAAGCGGGCATCTTCGTAGTGATAGGTCCTTACTCCGCCGTCGGCATAGGTGACTGTGGTCAGTTCGCCTGCCACGGAATAGCCGTACGCGGCCACGACCTGACCGGCTACCGAAATCGTCGAAATCAGCGCATCGTCGCCAGGCGCACCGTACTGGATATCCAAACGACGACCAGAGGAATGGGTGATGCCGAGGAGCCGGCCACGAGCGTCGCGCTCATAGACCAATGACGTGCCATCTTCAAAGTCGCGGCGCTGCATCAGCCCGTCGGAGCCGAACTCGATGCGTTCCTGCGCCCTTGACAACAGCCAGCCACTGCCTTGCTGCACCGCACGATCGCCACTGCCATCCGTTGCCTCGTACTGAGCCCCCACCTTCTGGAAGGAAATCTGGCCGCCATTTTCCTCAATCAGCCCGACCTTCACATCGGTGCTCGGTGGGAATGTCGAGTCGTCCACCGCAGCTGTGAGCCGCAGGTTGTGCGAGTGCGTCCAGCCAGTCCCAAGTGCTCCGCCCGCTGTACTGGTAAGCGAATGATAATGGCGACGGAAGCTGATCCAGCCGAAATCGAAATCGAATTCTGGCTGGGACTTGTCACCCGTTGTCGGATCACACGGATTTCCCACCGGGCACTGCTGGGGCGGCAGCGGGGTACTCGTATACGCCAGCATTGGCGCCATCATCGGCTCATCCTGCTGAATCAGCGAGCACATCTGGATGGCTTCATTCCACAACATACCGGATCGATTCGGACACTCAGCTGTCCTATCGCGGCGCACGTATTCCCATCCCTTCATCTCTGAGCAGCTCTGTGTACCTGCGTAGAAACGATTCTGGGTATAGTGAAATTTCTTGTCCTCGTGTGTGATGCTTCCGTCGTCTCCGACGCCAAGGCCTGGAAATTCAGCCCACTCCTCCTCCGTCAGCGTGGTTGCCGGACATTGGGGGTCGCTCGCGTTGAGACCAAGGATCGCCTCCCGGACCTCATCTTCAGACGCATACTCCTGATCCGAGTAAACGTAGACCCAGTCTGTGCTGACAATAGCCTCGGGCTTGGCCCGGTAGTCATAGATGACTTTGTTTGCCTGCACGCGCTGCCGCTTCACTTCCCAGACGAACGGCCTGTCGTCCTCGTACCGGGCAAAGAAGGCCCTGATGTCCTTCTGCACTGCAGCTTCGGTGGCCCGTGGCTGGCCCATCGACAGGTAGCTCTCCCACTTCTTCTTCACCTCCTGCGCCTGCACCGCAGTGGTACCCACGCACCCCAGCACGGCCATCGCCAGCACTGCGCACGACAGATCCTTCAATCGCTTCAACATCCCTGTTCTCCTTCCTGGGCGGTTACCGCACCGGGAGGAACGAAGGCGCTCGGGCAGCCATTGCCCTTTCCCGCCCTGCGTCGGATCGTCCCTGTTCCGGATTGCGGCGTGGCCGCATGGGGACGTTATCTCCGATGTGGGTTACGCATTCAAGTCAGAAAGTGTGGAGCGGGTCGAATTTCAGAGTTTTCTGATAACCGCCAACCATCGATAATGGCCCGAAGATACAAAAACGCCGGGCAATGCCCGGCGTCTCCGTCACAGCGTGGAAGGGTGTAGACCTCAGTACTTTCCGTCAAACGCAAAAATCGGCTTGCGCTTCTGCCACAGGCCCGCGGTGAAATCCGGGAACTCCAGCGTCTGGAAACTGTTGGCGATCGACTGCTCGCTCAACGGGGTAATCGCGCTCCACGTCACTGCGTCGTAGATGTCGATCGGCATCGGCGCCTTGGCCTTCAGTGCTTCCACGAACGCATGGATCACGAACCAGTCCATGCCGCCATGGCCGGCGCTGGCAGCGGTGTCGGCATTCTGCTTCCACAGCGGATGTTCGTACTGGTCCTGGTACTTCTTGAACTCTTCCCACTGGTGCGGCGGGCTGCGGCCTTCGATGTGGATCGAATGGTTCACGTCCATCCACAGGCCCTTGGTGCCCTGCACGCGGAAGCCCATCGAATACGGTCGCGGCAGCGAGGTGTCGTGCTGCAGCAGGATGGTCTCGCCGTTCTCGCAGGCCAGCGTGGTGGTGACGATGTCGCCGAGCTTGAACTTCACCCTGGTGCTCGGATGGGTGGTGCCGCCGCTCTTGGCTACGGTGTATTCGTGCAGGCCACGCGCCTTGGTGGCGAATGCGTTGATGTGGGTGAAACGGTTGCCGCGGTTGATGCCGGTATACATCGCGCACGGGCCGATGCCGTGGCTGGGGTAGAGCTCACCATTGCGCTCCACCGAGTGTTCGGTGCGCCAGCGTGCTTCGCTCCAGCCCTTGGGGCCGAATTCCACGCCGCTGTCGTAGGGCTGGTTCGGGTCGCCGGAGTTGAACTTCACCCCGCGCAGGTCGTGCTGGTAACCGGCCTGCAGGTGCACCAGTTCGCCGAACAGACCCTGCCGCACCATCTGCAGGGCCGCCATCACGTCACGGCGGTAACAGACGTTCTCCAGCAGCATGTACGGGGTGCCGGTGCTCAGCTGGGTCTTCAGCACGTCCCAGTGATCCTGCAGGGTGATGCCGGCCACCACTTCGCAGCCCACGGCCACGCCGGTCTGCATCGCGGCAATCGCCATCGGTGCGTGGTACTCCCACGGCGTGGCGATGATCACGCCATCGATGCCCTTCTGCTCCAGCAGGCGCTTCCACGCGTTGATGTCGCGGTCCTGGCCGTAGGTCTTCGGCGCGGGCTTGCCCGCCTTGCTGACCATGTCCACGGCGCGGCCGAGCATGATCGGCTCGATATCGCACAGGGCAACGACCTCCACGTCGTCTCGGCGCACCAGTTCCTTCAGCAGCACCAGGCCACGCATGCCGGTACCGATCACGGCCAGGCGTACCTTGCGGCCACGTGCCCATGCCGGGGTCTGCGGCAGCAGGCTGCTGGCGGCGACAGCGGCGCTGGCCGCGATGAATTCCCTACGCTTCATGGCAAACACTCTCCTCTTGAAGGCGCGCCAGCCTGGGCCGGCGCGCCTGGTCACGCAAACGGAATTACTTGAACCGGTAGCCGATGGTCACACTGTAACCACGACCGAAGATGGTGGCGTAGTCACTGGAGTCACCCAGGAAGCTGTTGGGATCGTAGAACGGCAGGCGGTTGAACAGGTTCTTGACGGTGAAGCTCAGGTTCCACGCGTCATCCGGGCGCCAGGTGACGCTCATGTTGGCGGTCCACCACGACGGTGCACCATCGCACTTGCTCTTTTCCAGGGCCAGGTAACCGCCGGTGCAGGTTTCCTTGTTGTTGCTTTCTTCGTCGATCTGGTCGGTGGCCCACTTGGTGCCGCCCACGTAGTTGACGAACATGCTGGTGGTGACCTGCTTGTAGGTCCAGTCGGCATTGAGCGTCGCACGCAGGCGCGGGTTGTTGTAATAGCCCACCACGTCGCCGTAGTACCAGCCGTTCTGTTCATCCATGTAGAAGCGGTTGCGGTTGGCGATGGTGGCTGCCAGGCCGATGTTCAGCCCGCCCCACTCACCCAGCGAGAAGCGGCTGCGCGCATCGATGTCGAAGCCATCGATCAGGGTCTTGCCGCGGTTCTTGTACTGGCCCACCACGCTGGCCACGTTGCCGGCCGAGTAGCCCGGCAGCGTTCCCGGGCAGCTCACACCGCTTGCCGGGTCGGCGCACATCGCCGCCAGCTGCGCCAGATTGGCGCGGTCGCTGTCGGTGATCGGCGAGCGCGACGAGGAGATGATGTCTTCGGCGCGGCGGTAGTCCGGGGCAACGATTTCGTTGTCGCGGTAGATGAACCAGTAATCGGCCGACACCGACAGCCAGCTGGCCGGCTCGTAGACGAAGCCCAGCGTGGCGATCTTCGCCTTCTCCGGCTTCAGGTTCTGGTTCGGCTGGGTCATGCGGGCCACGGTGCGGCTGCAGTCCACGTTGAGCAGGCTCTTGCCCAGGTCGACATCACCGCCGCGCTGCGATTTCAGCAGCAGGTTGGYGATGGCGTTGGTCTCGGCGCAGCGCAGTTCATCACGGTAGCCGCCCAGCTGCGCGTACACGCCGCCGTTGCCGGACTCGGCCAGGCTGGGGGCGCGGAAGCCGGTGGAATAGGTACCGCGCAGCATCAGCTGGTCGAACGCCTGGTACTTGAAGCCGATCTTCGGCGCGACGTTGGCGCTGAAGTTCGGGTACTTGTCCACGCGCACGGCCGCGTCCAGCTCCAGCTTCTCGGTAATCGGCGCCACCGTTTCAGCAAACAGCGCATAGGTGTTGCGCGCGCCATCGAACCACGAGCCACCCTGCTGGGTGATCAGGCCGGCGGCCGCGTCGGCGTTGCCGGGGGTGTAGAAGGTTTCGCGGCTGGCGTTGAAACCGAACGCGGCGCGCATGTCACCGGCCGGCAGCTGGAACAGCGGGCCTTCGATCTTGCCATCCAGCGTATGCAGGCGCGTCCACGACTGGATGTCGAAGGTCGGGAAGGCGCCGCGGATCAGTGCGGCGTTGGCCTCGCTGATCTCACCGAACTTGTACGCCGGATGATCGGAGATGATCACACGGCCCGTGCCCGGGTCGATGCTGTAAGGACCGAAGGCCTTCTCGAAGCCCTTCACGTTGACGTTGATCGTCTGGTAGGTGGTCGAGTGCGTGCCGGCGGTGGCGAACGCGGTTTCCCAGTTCCAGTCACCGACGTTGCCACGCGCGCCGGTCAGCACGCGGTAGCTCTTGTCGGTGTTGCGCTGGCCGAAGTAGTTGGCGCCGGCATCCTGCAGCAGGTACTGCAGGCCGACAACGCCACCCATCATTGCCTTCAGCTCGGGGCTGGCGTGGTTGTACTCGTTGTTCGGGCCCAGGAACGGATACAGGAACTGGTTGACGTTGTTTCCGGTATCGCGCGAGAACCAGCTGGTCGGGTTGCCGGTGGTGGTGCCGTAGCTGCGCGGGGTACCGCCGTTGGCACGCAGGTCGATATCGGTATAGGTGGCCTCGGCGAAGATCTCGGTGCTGTCGCCCACCAGGAAGGTGCCGTTGAGGTAGGCGGTGTTGCGCTCGGATTTGGCGCCGGCGTCGATCTCGTTGTTCATCCAGGTTTCCCAGACGCAACGCGGGCCGGCCGCTTCACTGGTCAGCACGTTCTTGCAGCCCGGTGCGGCTTCCTGCACGCGGCGGCCGGTCACCGGATCGAACGCGAAATAGCTGCCCGGGTTGAACTCACCCGGCTTGCTGCCCACGCCCAGGCGCAGGTTGTTCAGGTAGTTGGGGTTGTTGACGTAGTACTGGTCCGGGCGCTTGTCATAGAAGTCGGCCAGCGGAATCGCGTCGCGGCGGTACATGTTCACCGCGCCGTAGATGTTGAAGCGGTTCTCGGTGAGGTCACCGAAGCCGGCGGTGATGCTGGCCTGGCGCTCGCCGTAGGAGTCGATGCGCGAGGAGGTGTCGTTGGTGAAGCTGATCTCCGCGCCCTGGAAGTTGCGCTTGGTGATCACGTTGATCACGCCGGCCACCGCGTCGGTGCCGTACACCGCCGAGGCGCCGTCGGTCAGCACTTCCATGCGTTCGATGGCGGCGGCGGGAATCGCATCGATGTTGACGAACTGGGTCTGGAAGCCCGCCGGCGCGCCGTAGTACGACAGGCGGCGGCCATTCAACAGCACCAGCGTGCCCTGTGCGCCGAGGCCGCGCAGGTTGGCCTGCGAAGCGCCGTCGGAGCCGGTGAACAGCGAGCGCGAATCCTGCTGCGCTGGCCGGGCAGCAGGCAGGTTGTCGAGCACCTGCAGCAGCGTGCGCGCACCCATGTTCTGGATGTCCTGCTTGCTGATCACCTGCACCGGCGAGGCGGTTTCAACGTCGGTGCGGCGGATGTTGGAACCGGTGACCTCGATGCGGGCCAGGTCGGTGGCCTTGTCCTTGCTCTCCTGGGCGAAGGCAGGAACGGCGACCGACAGCAGCACGCCGGCGATGGCCAGCGACAATGGTGCGATCGAACGACAGGGGGGGCGGTGGTGGCGGGCGGGCAACATCGGGGTTCTCTCCTGGCAGGGGTGCGGCGCGAATGGTGGATCGGCGGGCAAAACGCTCCCGGGCCACGGCTCCCACCGTCGTGGTGAAGCCGTAGTCGGAATGGGCGGGGAGGAGCGGTGTTACGTGGCGGTCATGGGGCGACGATGCTGGCGGAGTCGCCCTCCTGGCCGATCAGCACGGCGTTGGCCCAGTTGGCACAGACCTGGGCGGGTTGGCTGCCCTGCGCACCCAGCGTGCGCAGGCTCAGGGTGGAAAGGCCACGGATGTCCAGCTCCGGCTTGACCACGCCGGGTGCCTTCACCAGGCCGCTGTCATACAGCAGGCGGTTGTCGCCCCAGACCTGGAACTGCAGGCCACCGGCCGTGCGGCAGGCGTCGTCAATGCCGAGGTCGGCACGCAGCAGGCGCCATCCCCCCTGCAGGCGCAGGTCGATGCGGCTGTTGGCGGACACGCCCAGGCCGCGGCGGAACTGCAGGCCGTTCATGCGCATGCCGGCGTCGCCGGTGAACGCCTTGTCGGCGTGCACCTGGCTGGCCAGCGCGGCCGGCACCGGCAGCTCGGAGAGATAGCGCTGCCGGGCCGGTCGCTCCGGTTCCTGGTGTTCGAGGATGTGGAAGGTGGACAGCGCAATCGGGCCGACGTCGCGCGGTTGCAGCGCGTCGAAGGCACGCGCACTGCCCTGTGCAGCGGTCACCATCGGATCGGCGCTGGAGGCACCGTCACCTTCGGGGTTCTGCACGCTCAACACGCGGAAGCGCAGCAGGCGGCCGGCGTGGGCCGGGAAGTCGATGCGCTGCGTGCCTTCCTTCAGCTGCAGGTAGCCGCGGGCAATCGGTTCACCCCACTCGCCGTTGCTGTCGCCCAGGTACACTTCGTAGTCGCGCACCTGGCCGTGCTTCCAGTTCTTGTCGTTGCGCGGCGCGATGTCGATGCCATCAATCATCTTCCGTTCGCCGAAACCGATCACCCACTCATGGGCACCGGTGCGCACGGCCTGGTTGCGCACGCTGCGGAACCAGGTGGCCGGATCATCATCGAAGGCATTTTCCAGCGCATGGCCGGGTTCTTCGGCCGGGCGGTTGACCACCAGCAGGCTGTCGGCCGGCAGTTCGCGGCCCAGCACCGGTGCAGCCGGATAGGCATCGTCGGCGGCCGCTGCGGCGACGGCGAAGTCCAGCTGCAGCTGCAGCGGCTGGCGGATGTCCTGCGCCGCGGTGCGTACATGCAGGGTGCCGCGACGCTCCTTGGCATCGAAGTACCAACCCTCGCTGGCGCTGTTGAATGCGGTCGCGTCGGCCAGCGCCGGCAGCGCGCGGCCAGCGGCCTGCACCGCACGCGGCGCCTGCCGGCTGAGCACGCGCAGGCCATAGCGGCGCTGTGCCAGCTGGCCGTTGTACTGGCCCTGTACCGCATCGATCTGCACCTGTACCGGGCCGCTGCCCTGTGCCGGCGCCTGCACACTGATCCGCTGCGTGCTCGATTCGCCCTGCTGGTAGCGGCGGGTGTTGCCGTCATCTTCGTACAGCGTGTACTGCGAATCACCCTGCGGGTACAGGTCGAAGGTCACTTCATCGAGCGGTTTCTCGCCGTCGAACAGCATCGACGGGTACATCGGCAGGATCGCACCGGCACGCACGAACACCGGCAGCGTGRCCAGGTCCACCTGGCGGTCCAGCTGGCGGCCATCGGCGGCGGCCTGCACGCGGCGGCCATCCCAGTAGTCGATCCAGCCGCCGGCGGGCAGGTGGATGTCRCGGCGCCAACCACGGCTGGCGGCCTGGCTGCGGTAYACCGGYGCRAYCARCAGGTCGCGGCCGAGCAGGAACTGGTACTTGTAGGTTTCATCCTGCGCGTACGGATCGCGCGGGTTGTCCCACATCAGGCCACGCACCGGCGGTGCACCGGTCTGCGCAGCCTCATGCACCAGCCCATACATGTACGGGGTCAGGCGCATCTTCAACTTCAGGTAATCGCGGTTGATGCTGCGGTAGGGCTCGTCGTACCACCACGGGTGCTTGCGCGCATTCGACGACCAGCCGCTCATGCCCATCAGCACCGGGGTGAACGCCTTCCACTGCAGGTCGCGGGTGAAGGTCTCGGCGCTGCCGCCGAAGATCGCGTCCACATCGCCGCTGGCGTAGGCCATGCCGGACAGGCCCGAACCCACCAGGGTCGGCACATGCCAGCGGATGTAGTCCCAGCTGCTGCTCTGGTCGCCGGTCCAGGCCACGGCATAGCGCTGGATGCCGGCCCAGCCCATTACCGTCCACAGGAACGGGCGGGAATCGGAATTGTCGAGGATGCCGTTGAATGCCTGGCGGTTGGCATCCATCGCGAACTGGTAGCCCTTGCCGGTCCAGGCCACGTCCAGTTTCTGCACGCGGCTGCCGGCCTTGCCCACTTCCCAGGCGATCTTGTCGACGCCGTTCTCGGTCCACAGGCCGGTGCGGAAGCCGTACCCGGCCAGGCCCTTCACCGTCTCCGGCAACTGCTTGTAGCCGCAGCCATAACCATCGTTGGGCAGGATCCAGCCGCCGGGCATGTCGTTGGCGCGGTACTGCTTGGCCACGCTGTTGATCACATCCGGTGTGGTGCCGGTCGGGCCGTCGCTCCAGCCCTCGGGCACGGTGCCGGGCTTCTTGCCGTTGTCGCCATCGTTGTAGCAATCGGCATCGCCGTAGGACAGCGCCCAGCGCGCGACCATGTTCGGGCGGCCGGTCAGCTGGGTGTAGCGCTCGATCAGCTTCGGCAGGTCGGCGCCAACGAAGTAGTACGCATCGAAGCGGTCTTCACGATGCAGCAGGGTGGCCTGGTCGCTCTGCCGCAGGTCGTAGCTGCCATCGCTCCACGTATTGCGCAGCATGCCCCAGCCACGGCTGCTCAGCAGCATCGGTGCCGGGCTCGGGCGATCCCCCTCTTCCCAGCCGCCGGAGTACGAGACGTCCAGTTCGCGGCCCTTGAACTGGTAGCGGCCGTTCTGCTGGCCACCGCCGTAATAGCCTTCATCGGCCTGCGAGGACAGCACCTGCACGCTCTGCGCGGCATCCAGGTCCAGCGGCTGCAGTTCCTGCCACAGCGCGGTGGGCTGGCCGTTGTCCAGGCGCTCCAGGCGCAGGCGCAACGGCTGCCGCTGCACATGCAGCACGAGTGCAGCGGTACGCACGCGGATCTCCTGCGCATCTTCTTCCAGCTGTGCCTGCACGTTGGCCTTGGGCTGCGGCAGCACGATCGGCGCGGCCTTGTCACCGGCACCAGTCAGCTTGCCGTTGCGGCCGGCCTGTACGCGGATGATGTCGGTGGCCGGCAGTTCAATGCGGATGCGCGTGCCGTTGTCGGTCTGCAGGTCCCAGCCATTTACACCGTCGGTGCTGGCACTGGCGCTGACCGAGCGCAGGTTGCCGACCGGTGCGGCCTGGGCCGACAGGGACGCCGACAGCAGTGCCGGCAACAGGGCCAGCAGCAGTGGCGAACGACGAACGCAGATTTCCACACGGACTCCCAACCCGTTCACCGGGCGTTTCGAAAGCGGTTGGGCCGACTCTAGGGCAGCGATTCGAAAGATGTCAACAAATTGAAAGGAAAAAGGAAGATATATTTACATGAAACGAAAGTTGTTGCGGCGCAATACTTTGTGTAACCGCTTGCAGGCGCCTGTTAAGCATTGTGCGATACGGCATCCGGCGGTTTCTTTCGTTTCCGGAGTGATGCCACGCGAGGAAAGTCATCACCGCGATATCTTTCTTTTTACTTTCGGTATTTGACATTTCGAAAGAAAACGCAGATGGTGCGCTGGCCCAACTGGAACCTCCGAATGGACGTCACCCTGCTTTCCGATGTGTCCGCCTGGCAGCGCCGCGGCGGAGCCGATACCGCTACCGAAATCGCCCAGCAGCCGGCGCTGTGGGAAGCCCTTGCACAGGATCTGTCGCGTGCCCGCGACCGCCTGCAGGCCTTCCTCGGCGACAGCCTCAACGACCCGAACCAGCGCGTGCTGTTCACCGGCGCCGGCAGTTCCGGCTTCATCGCTGAAATGGTGGCCGATGCCATCAACGCGCAGTGGCCGGCCGAGGTGCGCGTGGTGCATACCACCAGCCTGCTCACCCATCCTGCGCTGTACCTGCAGCGCGATCGTCCGACCCTGCTGGTGTCGTTCGGCCGCAGCGGCTCCAGCCCCGAAAGCGTTGCCGCCGTCGACCGCGTGCGCAGTGACGTGGACGATGCGCGCTTCCTGGACATCACCTGCAATGCCGAGGGCGAACTGGCCCGCCGTGGCGCCGGCCGTGCCGACACCTGCACCCTGCTGATGCCGTCGGCCAGCTGCGACCGTGCATTCGCCATGACCAGCAGCCTGACCTGCATGCTGCTGGCGGCATTGACCGTGTTCGACCGTTCGCCGTGGGATGCGCGCATCGCGCGCCTGCAGCAGATTGCCGGTCTGGCCCGCGAAGGCCAGGCGCAGTGGGATGCAGCTGTGGCCGCGCTGGCGCAGCGCCCGTTCAACCGGGTCATCTACCTTGGCAGCGGCCCGCTGGAAGCACTGGCGCGCGAGGCTGCGCTGAAGGTGCTGGAGCTCACCGCCGGCCGCGTGCTGGCGCTGGCCAACACCCCGCTCGGCTTCCGCCATGGACCGAAGTCCACGCTGGACGGCAGCACCCTGGTGGTCGTGCTGCGCAGCGTGCAGCCGCTGGCACGCCGCTATGAGCAGGACCTGCTGGAAGAGCTGCGCCGCGACGGCGTGGCTGGCCAGGTACTGTCGATCGGCCCGCATTCGGATATCGGCGCCGACGATGACTACACCCTCACCGTGCCTGCCCTGGATGACCCGTGGCTGGCGCCGGTGTGGCTGGGCTTTGCGCAGCTGTACGCGCTGCAGCGTTCGGCCGCACTCGGCCTGACCCCCGACAATCCGTTCCCGGACGGCACCGTCAACCGCGTGGTCAAGGGTGTCACCATCCACCATGGCTGAGCTGATCGCCAACGCCTGCTACGGCATCGACATCGGCGGCACCAAGATCGAGCTGGTGGTGTGCGATGCGGCGATGCAGGTCACCTGGCGCCGCCGCGTGGCTACCCCGCAGGGCGACTACGACGGCTTCCTGCAGGCGGTGGTGACATTGGTTGCTGAAGCCGATGCTGCGCTGGGTCGCAGCGATGCGGCCATCGGCATCGCCCTGCCCGGCGTGCGTGATCGTCGCAACGGCCGCCAGCTCAGCGCCAATGTGCCTGCGCTGACCGGTCAATGCGTGGCGGCTGATCTGCAGGCACGCCTGCAGCGCCCGCTGCATTTCGGCAACGACCTGCAGTGTTTTGCGCTCTCTGAAGCGCACGGTGGCGCCGCCGATGGCTACCCCAGCATGTTCGGCGCCATCCTCGGCACCGGTGCCGGTGGCGGCTTCTGCCTGCAGGGGCGCCTGCTGTCCGGCTTCAACGGCCTGGCCGGCGAATGGGGCCACTGGAGCGTGCCGGGTCACCTGCTGCAGCGTCATGGCCTGCCGCTCATTGATTGCGCCTGTGGCCTGCAAGGCTGCGTGGAGCGCTACGTGTCCGGGAGTGGCCTGGCGATGATCGAGCGCCACCTCGGTGGCAGCGCTGCCGATGCCAGCGTGGTGGTCACCCTGGCCGAAGCCGGCGATGCGCGTGCACGGCAGGCGCTGGACATCCATCGCGACCTGCTCGGCCACAGCCTGGCCGCCCTGGTGCTGGCGCTGGACCCGCACGTGATCGTGCTCGGTGGCGGCCTGTCCCAGTACGCACCGCTGTACCAGCTGTTGCCGGCGGCCATCGCCGCGCATCTGTTCAACGGCGTGCAGGTGCCGCCCATCGTGCCGCCGCGCTTCGGCGATGCCGGTGGTGCACGCGGTGCCGCCCTGCTGGCCTGCCAACCCTCGTTTTCCTGATGTCCGGAGCTTGACCATGTCCCCGTTGCAGACCCTGCTTGCCTCCCACCGCGCCGGCCACAACGTCGGCCTGTACAGCGTCTGCTGCAGCAACGAACAGGTGCTGCGCGCGGCCATGCACGTGGCGTTGGCGCACGATACCGTGCTGCTGATCGAAGCCACCTCCAACCAGGTCGACCAGTTCGGCGGCTACACCGGCATGACCCCGCCGCAGTACCGCGACTACGTCGGTACCCTGGCCGATGAGGAAGGCTTCCCGCGCGAGCGCTTGATCCTCGGCGGTGACCACCTTGGCCCGAACGCCTGGCAGAAGCGCCCGGCCGCCGAAGCGATGACCCATGCGCGCGTGCTGATCGAGGCCTACGTCGCCGCGGGTTTCCACAAGATCCACCTGGACTGCAGCATGTCCTGCGCCGATGACCCGGTGCCGCTGCCCGATGCCATCGTTGCTGCACGTTCGGCCGAGCTGGCCGAGATCGCCGAGCGCACCGCCGCCGAGCACGGCCTGCCGCCGCCGGTCTATGTCATCGGTACCGAAGTGCCGATTCCCGGTGGCGAAGCCTCGCTGGCCGGTGGCCTGCAGGTGACCACCCCGGCCGCCGCTGCGCAGACCCTGGCCATCCATCGGCAGGCCTTCGATACCCCGCTGCTGCGCGATGCATGGCAGCGTGTGCTGGCCATGGTGGTGCAGCCGGGCGTGGACTTCGACCACAGCAGCGTGCACGAGTACGACGCGGCCGCCGCCAGCGAACTGGCCGACTTCCTCGAACAGCAGCCGCGCATTGTGTTCGAAGCGCATTCGACCGACTACCAGCGCGAAAGCGGCCTGCATGCGCTGGTGCGCGACCATTTCGCCATCCTCAAGGTCGGCCCCGCGGCGACCTTCGCCTATCGCGAAGCGCTGTTCGCACTCTCTGCCATCGAAGCCGAGCTGCTGCCGGCCGCGCAGTGCTCGCGCCTGCCGCAGGTGCTGGACGAGGTGATGGTGGCGCAGCCGAAGTCCTGGCAGTCGTACTACCAGGGCGACGAAGCGACCCTGCGCCTGCTGCGCAGCTATTCCTTCAGCGACCGCTGCCGCTACTACTGGGGCGAGCCGGCGCTGGTGCAGGCCGTGCACACCCTGTTTGCCAACCTGGAACAGCACGCGCCGCCGCTGGTGCTGCTCAGCCAGTACCTGCCGGAGCAGTACCGCGCCGTGCGCGAGGGCACCCTGGCCAATACGCCTACCGCCCTGGTGCAGCATCGCATCGGCCTGTGCCTGGGCGAATACGCCCGCGCCTGCAGCGCCAACCAGGCTGGAACCCGCAAGCACAACGCAAGTCCGGCTGCCGCCGATCTTGCGAACGGCTAATCTCTACCTTTCCCTGCGAAACCGAGAATGGCCATGCGCAACACCCGCTCCCGCCGGCAACAGATCCTGCAGCTGCTGATCGAGCACGGCTCGGTGCAGGTGGCCGATCTGGTCGAGCGCTTCGGCGTGTCGGCGGTGACCATCCGTGCCGACCTGACCCACTTCGAATCGCAGGGGCTGGCCACGCGTACCCACGGCGGTGCCACCCTGGTGCGTACACCGCCGCAGGAACAGGACATCCACGAAAAGGATGCGCTGAACCTGCCGCTGAAGGACTCCATCGGCACGGCGGCCGCGCGCCTGGTGCAGGCCGGTGACAACATCATCATCGACTCCGGCTCCACCACGATGACCCTGGCCCGCCATCTGCGCGAACACCGCGATGTGACGGTGATGACCAACGGCCTGAACATCGCCTGGGAACTGGCCAACGCCGCCGGCATCACCGTGCTGCTGACCGGCGGACTGCTGCGCCAGCAATCGCTGTCGCTGCAGGGCAGCCAGGCTGAAGCCAGCCTCAACTCTTACAGCTTCGACACGCTGTTCCTGGGCGTGGATGGCCTGGACCTGCAGTTCGGCCTGACCACCCACGACGAAGCCGAAGCCCGCCTCAACCACCGCATGGTCGAACGCGCGCGGCGCATCGTGGTGCTCACCGACGCCTCCAAATTCGGACGCGTCAGCCTGCACCGCATCGCCCGCCTCGATCAGATCCACGCCATCATCACCGACGCCGGCATCGACGACGCGACCCGCGAGGGGCTGCAGCGGCTGGGCATCGAAGTGATCATCGCCGAGCCCCCCGCATGACCGACACCCGCTCCCTGCACGGCCGCATCCTCACCCCGTTGGGCTGGCGTCGCGGCCAGGTCCAGTTCGATTCACACGTGCGCCAGCTGCAGGTAGATGACCACAGCGGCGGCGATGACCCGCAACTGCCGGTGATCCTGCCCGGCTTCATCGACCTGCACGTGCATGGCGCGGCCGGCGTCGACCTGATGCAGGGCGGCGACGTGGCCCGCAGCATCGCCCGCACCCATGCGCGCTTTGGTACCACCACGCTGCTGGCGACCACCATGACCGCTGGCCTGGACGAGATCGAATACGCGCTGCAGGGCGTTGCGGCAACGATGGCAGCGCCCGATGCCGATGCCGCCTGCATCGCCGGTGTGCACCTGGAAGGCCCCTTCATCAGCCCGCAGCGGCTGGGCGCACAACCCAATCGTACGATCGAGGCGACGATGGCGCTGGTGCGGCAGCTGCACGCGCTGGCACCGATCCGGGTGATGACGCTGGCGCCGGAGATCGGCGAGCACACCGCACTGATCCCCGCGCTGTCCGCACTCGGCATCCGCGTGCAGCTCGGCCACAGTGCAGGCACCTACGAGGAAGGCGTGGCCGCATTGCAGGCCGGCGCTTCCGGTTTCACCCATCTGTTCAACGGCATGACCGGCGTCGACCACTACCGGCCGGGCATCGCCGCCGCTGCCCTGGCGCATGCGCAGTACGCCGAGATCATTCCCGACCTGCAGCACATCCATCCCGGCGTGATCCGTCTGGCCGCACGCGCGATTCCGCGCCTGTATGCGGTAACCGACGCGACGGCCGCCACCGGCATGCCCGATGGTGAGTACGCACTGGGCGAGCAGCGCGTACACAAGTGCGGCGGCTGCGTGCGCCTGGCCACCGGCTCGCTGGCCGGCAGCGCGCTGACCATGGACCAGGCGCTGCGCAACCTGGTGCAGGTGGGTCTGGATCTGGCTGACGCATCGCAGCGCGTGTCCACCTTCCCGGCCGATTACCTGGGCTTGAGCGATCGCGGCCGCATTGCGCCCGACGCCCGCGCCGACCTGGTGGTGCTGGATGCGGAACTGCGCCTGCAGAAAGTGGTGGTAGGCGGTCGATTGATCGATCTGGACTGACACGCGCCATGCGGCCCGGATGCCGCACACAAGGCGCGCAAGCGCATTGCATCAGCCACGCACCATCCCGTCAGTCCAGGAACGAGCCGATGACCGCAGCCACTGCACCTGCCGTACCCGCTTCCACCGCCCCGCGCTGGCCCGTACGTTACCTGCTCTTCATCGGCGGCCTCGGTGGCCTGCTGTACGGCATCGACATCGGCATCATCGCCGGTGCCCTGCCCTACCTCGAAGCGACTGCCAGCCACGCCTGGCAGCTCAGCAGCCAGCAGCTCGGTTTCGTCGTCGCCGCGGTGCTGCTGGGCAGCGTGCTGTCCTCGCTGTTCGCCGGCATGATCGCCGACCTCATCGGCCGCCGTGGCGCGATGCTGCTGGCCGGCGTGCTGTTCACCGCCAGCATCCCGATCATGGCACTGGCCTCGGGTTACACCCCGCTGCTGCTGGGGCGCCTGCTGCAGGGTGTCAGCGGCGGCCTGATCGGCGTGGTCATTCCCCTGTACCTGGCCGAAGTGCTCAGCCCGGAACGACGCGGCCGCGGCGCGGCGATGTTCCAGCTGCTGCTGACCGTCGGCCTGGTGCTGGCCGCGTTGATCGGCCTGTACCACGCCCATGCCGTGGACGCTGCCGCAGAGTCGGTGCGCTCGCTGCCGGTCGCGCAGCAGGCGCAGGAGCTGTTCACGGTGAAGGACCACGCTTGGCGAACCATCTTCTGGACCTGCCTGGCACCGGGCCTGCTGTTCTGCGCTGGCATCTTCTGGCTGTCCGAATCACCGCGCTGGCTGGTGCGTCGTGGCCGCATCGATGATGCGCGCCGCAGCCTGCAGCGCGTGCTGCCCGCTGCCGACGTCGAGCCCACCCTGGCGCAGATCCAGGCTCCGGAATCGAGCAGCAGCAGCGGCAAGCGTGACCCGCTGCTCAGCCGCCGCTACGTGGTGCCGTTCGTGTTGGCCTGCGTGGTGCTGGCCTGCACCCAGGCCACCGGCATCAACTCGGTGCTGGCCTATGCGGTCAACATCCTCAACCAGGCAGGCCTGTCCGGCTCGGTGGCCAACGGCGCCGACGTGGCGATCAAACTGCTCAACGCGGTGATGACCGTCGCCGCGCTGCTGCTGGTCGACCGCAAGGGTCGCAAGTTCCTGCTGATGCTGGGCAGCGGTGGCATCTGCGTGGCCCTGCTGGCCGCAGCAACGCTGTTCTTCCAAGCCGAACGGGGCCGCGCCGACGTGCAGCCGCACCTGCAGGCCGCAGTGAGTGGCGATGGTCTGCAACTGGTACTGGATGACGCGCAGTGGCAGCGGCTTGCCGGTGGCGTCGACCGCGAAGGCCGGCCACTGCAGCTGACCGTGTCCTACGCCTATGGCGACTTCACCAACGTGCGCGCGCTGCGCAGCGACAACCTGACCGACCGCGAGCTGCGCATCGAGCGCGCCGGCACCGTGCAGCCGGACAGCGTCATCGGCGCGTTCTTCCGCACGTTGCACCTCAATCCGTTCGCCGACCCGGCCAGTGCCGCGCAGGCACCGCTGCGCATCGAGCAAGCCCGTATCGGCCCGATTCCGCCGCCCGCGCATGGCTGGGCCGTCGCTGCCTGCATCCTGGTATTCGTGGCGTTCTTCGCAGTTGGCCCAGGCGTGTGCGTGTGGCTGGCGCTGTCCGAGCTGATGCCCAACCGCATCCGCTCCAACGGCATGAGCATCGCGCTGCTGGTCAACCAGTTCGTGTCCACCACCATTGCCGCCATCTTCCTGCCGACGGTGGGACACTACGGCTACGCCAGCATGTTCCTGTTCTGGGCGGGCTGCACGTTCGTGTTCTTCCTGGTGGCCGCATTCTGGCTGCCGGAAACCAAGGGGCGCTCGCTGGAAGAGATCGAAGCCGGGTTTGCAGGAAAGCAGCGCTGATTCAGCGCTGCTGTGGCGGCGCAGGGCCGCCGTGCACGATGTAGCGCGCCATGTCGTGCACTTCGGCCACGCTCATGTTGGTACCGGCCACCTGCATGGACTCGCCAAAAGGGCCCGCTATGGTGGCCACGGACAGCACGTGGTCATCGACGGTAAGCGCCACCTGCTTGCCCACCAGGGCCTCGGTCGCGTGCAGCAACCGGCCGGCGGACTCCTTGCGGAACGTCAGTTCCAGTACGGGCTGGTGCGCGGCGTCCAACGCCGCTCGCACGTCGACGATATCGGCACTGGTGAGCATCGGCGGCGCTTTCACGGCGATGCTGCGCCCTTGCCACTGCAGGGTAGCGCGACCATCGGGATCGACCTCACGCATCTGCACCTGCACCCCCTCCCGCGGCGGATGCCGGGTCTCCGCCGGAAGCACCCGGTTGCAGCCCGCCAGCAGCAACACCGCGAGGCCGCCGCCGAGCAGCGCCCATCTGTTCCAGGCCCGCATCAGCGCAGCTTCCTCAGCTTGAACGCCACCAGCACCTGCAGCACGCCGTACAGCAGGCTGCCTATGCCGATCCACAACGTGGTTACCGCCACGCCGGCATACGGATTGGCCGCGAACAGCAGGCCCAGCACGATGGCCAGCACGCCGCTGAGAATCAGCAACCACTCACCCTGGATCTGCCTGCGCACGCGGATGGCGAAGACGATGCGATAGATGCCTGCCACCAGCAGCCATGCCGCCAGGAACAGCACCAGCACGCTGGCGGTGGCCAGCGGATTGATCACCGCCAGGATACCGAAGCCCAGCGAGGCGACCACATACAGCAGCAGCCAGCCACGCGAGGCGCCACTACCACCGGTAATCAGCGCCAGCAGGCTGATGACGCCTTCCACGATCGCCATCACGCCCAGCGTCCACGCCAGCGCGATAGCCGCTGACATCGGCCAGCCGATCGCGATGATGCCGAAGCCCAGCGCGACCAGACCGTACAGCAGCAGGATCCACCAGCTGCGTCCAACGGCCGACAACAAGGGAGACAGAGGGGAATTCATGACCACTCCTTCGATCCGGGTTCGCGAACATCCTAGACCTACGGAATGAAAGGCGCGATCACGGCACCCGCGCACAGACCCATGCCCGCACATCTTCAGCCCCCACCAGCCGCAGCGTCTCGGCGACTTCCAGCACGGTGCTGCCGGTGGTCATCACGTCGTCGACGATGGTCAGCCGCGCGGGGACGGCACCGCGCACATCGAAGGCGTCGAACAGGTTGTCGCGGCGCTGCTCGGCGCTGCGTTCGGACTGCGGCGCGGTATGACGGCGACGGTACAGCCCGCGCCACCTCGGCGTCCGCAGCAGCCGACACAGCTCGGCTGCCTGATCATAGCCGCGCTGGCGCAGGCGTTTGGGATGCAGCGGCACCGGTACCAGCGGTGGGCACGACCATGGCGGCGGATTGCGCAGCATCAACTGCGCAAGCAGGCGTCCGGCAGCCAGGTCCTGGTGGAATTTGTAGCGGACCAGCAGTTGATCGATCGGCGGCACGTACAGCAGGCTGGCGTGGGTAGCGGTCTGCGGCGGCGGCTCGTCACGGCAGGTGCCGCAGATGGGCAGGGCTTCCTCCGGTAGCGGCAGCGCGCAGCGAAGGCAGGCGCGACCCGCCCACGGTAGGTCGGCGAGACAGGCGACGCAGAGGTCGAGGGTGTCGTGGCCGCGCTCGCTGCAGACCAGGCAGCGCAGGGGCAGCAACAGGCGAAAGGCGGCCTGCAACGGTTCACCAAGGGCAGAAGGCAGTGGGAAGCGCATGCCGCAGCATCGCCCTGCAAGCGCAGGCTGCCCATCGGTAAAGGGGCTGCCTGCATGTCAGTACAGGGAGCGTTGGCCGATGGGGGCTGCACCTTGCCAGGCCGTAGACCTGCATCGCACCTGCTACCGCGCGCTTCCATCCACGTACGGCCGGAACTGCAGAACCACTACTGGCCGATCCTGCGCCAGCTATCATCAGGATGGGCGCGGTTGCCCTGGATGGACCTCTACTGCATGGACGGACTGACGCTGGTCAAAGCAACTGCGCAGGACGCAGATGTGGTCTTCAGATTGATGCAGCTGTACTACTTCGAAGCCTCTGCCTGGAGTGGTGAGGAGATCCTTGCCGATGGTCTCTACGACTGCACACTTGCCGATGTCCGGGCCCGCCTGCAGGAAGAGCCGGAGTGGACCCGTCTGCTCTGGCTCGATGGCCAGCTGTGTGGATTCGTCCAGGTGGATGAAGTCGACTTCCAGGGGCGGCGCCTGCCAGAGTTGGCCGATCTGTTCATCCTTCCAAGGCATCGGGGCAAAGGCATCGCGTCCGCAGTGGTCGCAGAGCTTGTGCGGCCAACGGCGGGAGAATGGCTGCTGGCCACATTCCGCAAGGATCATGTGGCGCACGCATTCTGGGAACGGAATCTTGCAAGGATGGGCATGGCGTGCAGCATCCCAGCCGGGTCAGAAGGAACAGACTTCCGCTTGTTCCTGATCAGGGCGATATGACGATGGGGAGCCCCCCAGCTCCCCGGTCAGCACTCGCCCACGCCAGGATGGCCAATACCTTCAGGACGGTGCAACCACGCATGGGCTTGTCCTGCTCCTGGCGGCGGCAGCCCAAGGCTGGACGTGGCTGGCTTGGGCTCACCGGGGGTCAGCCGCACGCAGCGGATCGACCACCGTGAATTCCCCTCAAAACTCGATCCCGTTGGCTGCACGCTGGCAGGCAGGCAGTCCCAGCGCGATACGCGTTCGCCCGACCGTGGCCGCGATCTCCTGTTCAAAGCCAGCCCCTGACTCCAGGCAATGCAGCAGCCCGACAACCCTCTGCTTCAGCTCAACGGCCCATGGCACGTCATTTGGATCGGCGATCACTTCTGTAAACAGCAACCCACTGCGTTCGACCTCACCCGCCAACCCCGCCAACACCGCCGAGTGGTACGTGTTCCATAGCGCGGGCGATGCATTGGCAGTAGTCCACGCCAGCGCGTGGGCGATCGAGGGGAAGCGATCGCGCAGCGCAAGGACTTCCTGCGCTGCACGCCTGGCCAGCAGCGTGGCCTCCGCCGAGAACTGCTCCTCGTCGATGAATTCGTGGAAGGTTCCCACTCTGTGCCCGGCGTCGAATGAAAGGAAGTCCTTCTCATGCCAGAGCCAGCACGCTCCAACATTCAGATAGCTTCCCTTCCGTCCCGAAGAGGGCTGGAATTCAACCACGCCGATCCACCATACCTGGTCGTCGATCCAGATTCTGGAGCGTCCCTTCTGCACGCAGCCCAGAGGGCGCAGCACCGTTCTGGCTGCAGCGTTGATCATTCGAGAGTGCTGAGCGGTCGACATCGAAGGCATCCTTGCGCTTGCGAACGTTCGCGGAATCGTACTGGAAGGAACGTCGGCCAGCACCATTGAATCGGCGAAGAACCCGCCCACTCGTCCCTTCAACATTGCTGGTCGTCCGCTTCATACGAAAGCGCAGAGACGTTGGTGAAACCAGAAAGGGGGCCCGCTGCGGGCACCGCGCACAGGAGTGCGGTGGTGTGCGCAGCGTGACACTTCCGCAAACGACACTGGAAGCGGGTGAATCAATGATCCTGCCGATTCACTCCATCATGCGCTCTCGCCAACGGCGCTTCTCCACGGTCCGGATGTTGGGCTGCGCGCGCAGTACATCCAGATATCGAGAAAGATGAAGCAATTCATCGTCGCAACCATCACCAGTGAACTCCCGCACCTGTATCAGATTTCCGTAGTTCTTGGCGTACTTGCTGGGAGTGTCGTCAATGCCGATCATCTGCTCCAGCGCAAAGCCTAGACGTTTCAGTTTGGCCAGGCGCTTCTGGCTGGTGTAGCCACCGGTCTCCCAATCACGCGCAGTACTGCAACGCTGGGACGACCACAGGAACTCCAGCGTGCGCCCTGGCATCAACCATGCCACCAGTGGCTCGGCATACAGACTGCCGGAAGATGTCCACACCCCTACGTTGAAGTGCGCGAATGCGAAATCCAGGAAGTCGTCAACGTAGGGCCGCTTGTAGACGTGATAGCCCACCACTTGAGTGTCAGCAGGACGGTGCAACTGACGCGCACTGGCATGAACCAGCGTTTCATCGAGATCGAGCACCAGGAGCTTTCGGTCAGTTGTGGGCATGTTTCCGGTCTGGTCTCGTTCCACGCTCAGCGGCATCGATAAAGTAAAAGTACTCGACAAGGTAGCGGCTGGGTCCGCCGCCTTTCAACAACATACCCCACAGCGTCAGCAGCATGCTGGACGCCCTGGGCCTACCCACACTGGTGGCCAGATGCCTGGTGGCAGCCCGGCTGGGGGACTGGTTGCCCAGGCTGAGATACCCGTCCGCTGCTTGACAGGCTGCCGGGATGTCCGGACCCTTCGCGGCATGACAATCGACGTCGAACACCTGAGCCTGCGCGAACTGAACGCCCTTGTGACTGCTGCCGAGCAGCGGAGGGCGCTGGTTGCCAGCCGCCGCCCCGTGGCCGTTGTCCGTCGCAAGCTGATCGCCTTCGCCGCGCAGTGCGGCTACACGATTGAAGAGCTGATCGGGGCCGCGCCCGCCGAGGCCGCTGCACCGGTCCGCAAACCTGCCACACGGCGCAAGGCGGGCAAGGTGGCGGCCAAGTACCGCGACCCGGACAACAAGCGCAATACGTGGTCGGGCCGCGGCCGGATGCCGCGCTGGCTTGCCGAGAAGACCAAGCATGGCCGCAGCCCTGCCGATTTCCTGATTCCCGGGTTGGGCCGGTCCGACGTTCGAAAGTCCAGCGCGATCGGGCAGAGAACCGTCTTCAAGCAGAGCTGACCCGGCGCACTTCGCTGTAGCGCATGCGCGACAGGTCGCCGGCAGCCTGCAGCGCGCCACGCTCGACCAGCTTGCGCACACGCCCTGCGTAGAACACCTCTGGAATTCCCGGCGGACGTTCGGGATCCAACGACATCGCCGTGCCCACGATATAGGCGACTTTGCGGAACTGACCGTCACAGTGGGAAAGCAGCTGCTGATCGATCCGCGCGACGTCCTCCTCGGTCAGCGCTGCGATGCGGTGCCGCTGTTCGTTGGTGAGGTGCGCATCGCAGTCCGGCGCGTCGTCAGTGTCAGCCAGCCGGCCATTTACAGCCAGCAGGCGGACCAGCACGAAGAAGCCAAAGTCTGCCAACTCCGCTTCGGACAGGCCTACCGGGTCGGCAAGCATGCCTGGTGGATAGTCCTTGAACGTAACGAACGTGCGGTGCTGCCACATACCGGCGGTGTCCGATTTCCGCAGGTCATCCATTACCACGCGCAAGCCTCCATCGGGCAGATCAGCCAGGCTGCACAGCACAGCGTTGCGAAGGGTTGCGGCGTTCTTGTGCGTGTCCATGCCGATTCTCACATTCCATGCGTAGCGGCGAACTTAGCACCGCTGCAACTGACGCGGGCGACGACTTCCTGTAAACCACTATTTTATATTAATAGTTGACAGCGTTCCCAACCCCACCCAGACTGCGCCCTCGCTCCAGCCCTTCCAAGGTCCCGCCATGGCAACCGCCATCCGCCACGACTGGCACCACGACGAACTGCAGGCGCTGTTCGACCTGCCCTTCCCGGAACTGCTGTTCCGCGCCGCCGCCGTCCACCGCGAGCATTTCGACCCGGCCCAGGTGCAGGTCTCCACGCTGTTGTCGGTGAAGACCGGTGGCTGCCCGGAAGACTGCGCGTACTGCCCGCAGGCGCAGCGCTACAGCACCGGGGTCAACGCACAGAAGCTGATGGACACCGATGCGGTGCTGGCCAAGGCCCGCCAAGCCAAAGCGGCCGGTGCCTCGCGTTTCTGCATGGGTGCAGCGTGGCGTTCGCCGAAGGACCGCGACATCCCCAAGGTGGCAGCAATGATCGCCGGGGTGAAAGCGCTGGGCCTGGAAACCTGCGCCACGCTGGGCATGCTCAGTGGCGASCAGGCGCGCGCGTTGAAGGACGCCGGCCTGGACTACTACAACCACAACCTCGATACCGCGCCGGACTACTACGAGTCGATCATCCACACCCGGCAGTACCAGGATCGCCTGGATACGCTGGGCCATGTGCGCGATGCGGGGTTGAAGACCTGCTGCGGCGGCATCGTTGGCATGGGTGAAACACGCGCGCAGCGGGTCGGCCTGCTGCTGGCGCTGGCCACCTTGCCGGCGCATCCCGATTCGGTGCCGATCAACAAGCTGGTGCAGGTGGCCGGCACGCCGCTGCATGGCAGTGCCGAGCTGGACCCGTTCGAGTTCGTGCGCATGATCGCCGTGGCCCGCATCGCCATGCCGCATTCGATGGTGCGGCTGTCGGCCGGCCGCGAGGCGATGAGTGACGAGCTGCAGGCGCTGTGCTTCCTCGCCGGCGCCAACTCCATCTTCCATGGCGACAAGCTGCTGACCACCGGCAACCCGGAGAGCGAGCGCGACATGGCCTTGTTCGCACGCCTGGGCCTGCAGCCGATGGCGGTGCAGGTGGACGCCGACGGTCATGACCATGGCGGCACCGTGCATGCCGATATCAGCGCCGATGGCCCCGGCTGCGGCTGCGCCCACGCGGCCTGAGCCGGCGGCCAAGCAGGCGTCGCGGCAACGCGCTACCCTAGCCGCCCCGTCGCCGCATCCAGCCGCCATGGCACGCCCCGACCTGACCGCCCGCCTCCAAGCCCAGCGCGCGTTGCGCGATGCACAAGGCCGTCGCCGCCCGCGGCGCACGGTCACCCGTCGCGATGGCGTGCGCCTGGAAGTCGATGGGCGCTGGCTGACAGGCTTCTGCAGCAACGATTACCTGGGCCTGGCCCAGCAGTTCAGCGTGGTCAACGCACTGCAGGATGCCGCTGCGCGCGAAGGCGCCGGTGCCGGTGCCTCGCATCTGGTCTGCGGCCACCACGCGCTGCACGACGCATTGGAACGCGAAGTGGCCGAGTGGCTCGGTTACCCGCGTGCCTTGCTGTTCGGCAGTGGCTTCACCGCCAACCTGGCCGTGCAGCAGGCGCTGCTGGGCGAAGAGAACGATGTCTGCGTGCAGGACAAGCTCAACCACGCCAGTCTGCTCGATGCTACCCGGCTGGCCGGCGCGCGCCTGCGCCGCTACCCGCACCTGGACGCGGAAGGTGCGATGCGCCAACTCAAGCATGCGCCCGATGGCGCAGCGATGCTGGCTACCGACGGTGTCTTCAGCATGGATGGCGATATCGCGCCGCTGCGTGCGCTGTCGCTGGTCGCGCGCCTGCAGCAGGCGCTGTTCTACGTGGACGATGCGCATGGCGTGGGCGTGCTCGGCGATGGTCGTGGCGCGGTCGCCACCGCCGGCCTGGGCGTGGACGATGTGCCGCTGCAGCTGGTCACCCTGGGCAAGGCGCTCGGCGGTTCCGGCGCGCTGGTGCTCGGCCGCGAAGACCTGATCGAGCACCTGGCCGAAACCGCACGCCCCTACATCTACACCACCGCCATGGCGCCGGCGCTGGCGGCATCCGCACTGGAAGCGGTGCGCCTGGCCCGCCGCGATCATTGGCGGCGGGCGAAGCTGGCCGATCTGATTGCCCTGTTCCGCAGCGAAGCGCGACGTCATGGGCTGGATCTGATGGCATCGGAAACGCCGATCCAGCCGCTGTTGTGTGGCGACGACCACACTGCCATGGCGATGTCGCAGGCGCTGGAGCAGGCCGGCTGGCTGGTCGGCGCGATCCGCCCACCGACCGTGCCGGAAGGCAAGGCGCGCCTGCGCGTCACCTTGTCCGCGCTGCACACCACCGAGCAGGTACGCGGCCTGGTCGAAGCCATCGCCGTTGCACGCGACCGCGTGGCCTTTGCCGCGCGCGAAGTGCTGCCGCCGTCGTTACCGGCGCTGGCCTGAGTGATCGTGTAGTTCCCCATGCATATTGAAGTGACCGGCCATGGGCCGGACCTGGTACTGATCCACGGCTGGGCCCTGCAGGGCGGCGTGTTTGCGCCGCTGGTGCAGCGCCTGGCCGATCGATTCACGCTGCATCTGGTCGACCTGCCCGGCCATGGCCACAGCCGCGATGACAGCACCCCGCTGCGCCTGCCGTTCGTGGTCAATGCCATTGCCGCGGCCACGCCGCCAGCGGTGTGGTGCGGTTGGTCACTGGGCGGTCTGTTCGCGCTGCACGCGGCGGCCACGCTGCCGAAGGTGCGCGGTCTGGCGATGATCGCCGCCACGCCGCGCTTCGTGCGCGGCGATGACTGGCCGCATGCGGCGGAGCCATCGGTATTCGAGCAGTTCGGTCGTGACCTCGCGCAGGACTTCAGTGGCACCCTGGAACGTTTCCTGGCACTGGACGTGATGGGTTCGGCGCATGCCCGCGAGGAACTGCGCACGCTGCGGCAGCGCCTGGTCGAACGCGGAGCGCCCACCGAACGCGCACTGCACGAGGGCCTGCAGCTGCTGGAGAACACCGACCTGCGCGGTGCCCTGCCCGCACTGGGCAAGCCCAGCCTGTGGATTGCCGGCCAGCGTGACCGTCTGGTCTCGCCGGCGGCGATGCAGGCCGCTGCCGCGCTGGCGCCCGGGGGGCAGTCGTTGACCGTGGGTCATGGCGGCCACGCCCCCTTCCTCGGCCACGCCGATGACGTTGCAGCCGCCCTGCAACACTTCATTGCCGGCCTGTCACCGGCCGATGGCGGACAATGAGCCTTCCTAAGCTTGTGCAGGACTGACGCATGGATCTGGGCATTTCCGGCCGCTGGGCACTGGTCTGCGGCGCCAGCAAGGGGCTTGGCCTTGGCTGCGCGCGCGCATTGGTGCGCGAAGGCGTGAACGTGGTCATCGTCGCCCGCGGTGACGCTGCGCTGCAGGCCGCGGCTGAAGAACTGCGTACGCTGCCCGGTGCCGCTGGAGTGCGGGCGATCGCCGCCGACGTCACCACCGAGGCGGGCCGCGCCCAGGCGCTGGCCGCCTGCCCGCAGGTCGACATCCTGGTGACCAACGCCGGCGGCCCGCCGCCGGGCGACTTCCGCACGTTCGAGCGCGACGACTGGATCGCCGCGCTGGACGCCAACATGCTGGCGCCGATCGCGCTGATCCGCGCCACCGTGGACGCGATGATCGAGCGCGGCTTCGGCCGCATCGTCAACATCACCTCGTCATCGGTGAAGGCACCCATCGACGCGCTGGCGCTGTCCAACGGCGCGCGCAGCGGCCTGACCGGCTTCGTCGCCGGGCTGGCGCGGCGCACCGTCGTCCACAACGTCACGATCAACAATCTGCTGCCCGGCCAGTTCGATACCGACCGCCTGCGCGCCAACTTCGCCCACGCCGCCGGCCAGGACGGGGACGTGCAGGCGGTGGCCGAACGCCGCCGCCAGCAGATTCCCGCCGGCCGTTTCGGCACGCCGGATGAATTCGGCGCCGCCTGCGCCTTCCTGTGCAGTGCACAGGCCGGTTACCTCACCGGGCAGAACCTGCTGATCGACGGCGGCGCCTACCCCGGTACGTTCTAAGAGACTTCTGCAATGCCGTCCCACTTCGATGCCCGCCATGTCCGCCGCGCCTTCGCCCGCGCCGCCACCAGCTACGACGCTGCCGCCGCCCTGCAGCGCGAGGTGCAGTCGCGGCTGCTGGAATCGCTGGACTACCTGGAGGCACGCAAGCCGGAGGTGGTGCTGGATATCGGTGCCGGCACCGGCCATGCCAGTGCGCTGATGAAGAAGCGCTGGCCGAAGGCGCAGGTGATCGCGCTGGACGTGGCACTGCCGATGCTCGACCAGGCCAAGCGCCAGGCCGGCTGGTGGAAGCCGTTCCAGCGCCTGGCCGCCGATGCCACGGCGCTGCCGTTGGCCGACAACAGCGTCGATGTGATCTTCAGCAACCTGTGCCTGCAGTGGGTGGACGACCTGCCGGCGGTGTTCGCCGGTTTCCGCCGTGTGCTCAAGCCCGGTGGGTTGCTGGTGTGTTCGACGTTCGGGCCGGAAACGCTGGTCGAGCTCAACGAGGCCTTCGCCGCCGCCGACGACCGCCCGCACGTGAGCCGCTTCGCGCAGATCGCCCAGTTCGGCGATGCGCTGATGATGGCCGGCTTCCGTGATCCAGTTCTGGACCGCGACCTGTTCACCCTGACCTACGACGACCTGCCCTCGTTGATGCGCGAGCTGCGCGCGATGGGCGCGACCAACGCACGGGTCGATCGCCGCCATACGTTGACCGGCCGGGGGCGGTTCGCGGCGGCAGCGGCGGCGTACGAACCGATGCGCCGTGCCGATGGCAAGCTGCCCAGCAGCTGGGAAGTAATCTACGCCCATGCCTGGGCGCCGGATCCGGGCGCGCCGATCCGCGAAGGTGGGCATGACATTGCTTCCGTGCCGGTGTCGGCGATCCCGATCCGGCGCAAGCAGACCTGATGTCGGCACGCGATCCGCACTGGTAGATGCCGACCTTGGTCGGCGCTGTGCTTCCCGTGCCGACCAAGGTCGGCAACTACCAAAAGCAGGTCCCGGCCAGGCGCGCGTTATGGGTAGCGCCGGGCCATGCCCGGCGAGCGCAGCGGCAGCCGCTCAGGTATTGGCCGGTGAACTCAACGGCGGCCGTACCAGGTCGCGGTGGAAGAAGTAGATCTCCTGCACCAGGAAACGCCAGCTGGTATGGAAGCTGCGGAAGCGCGTGCTGGGCGTGGACGAGGCCAACGCCTGGATGCCCAGCGCCTTGCTCAGGCGCAGCGCGCGCGCCATGTGCAGCGGGTCGCTGACGATGATCACCGAATGCAGCTTGCGCTGGTCCATCAGCCGCTTGGCCTCGACCAGGTTCTGCACGGTATTGCGCGAGGCGGTCTCGATGAGGATCGCCTCATCGGGAATGCCGTGCTTGAGCGCATAGCGCCGGGCCACCTGCGATTCCGAGAAGCGCGCACCGGTGCCGCCGTAGCCTCCGGTAAAGATCAGCAGTGGCGCGTAGCCGGCGTCGTACAGATCCAGGCCGTGGCGGATGCGCTCTTCAAACACCGGCGAGGGCTTGGCATCGTAGGCCGCCGCACCCAGCACGATGATCGCGTCCGCCTTGGCCGCCTGGTCGCGCTCGCCGACCCAGACGATCCAGGCGGTCACGCCCAGCAGCCAGATCACCAGCAGTACGAACAACCGCCACACCCAACCGAGCAGGCCGGTACGTTCGCGATGGCGGCCGCGGCTCATGGCGCTCCCCAACGCAGGGCAGGCAGATCGACATTGCCGCCGGACAGCACCAGTCCAACGCGCAGGCCGGCGAAGCGCGCAGGCTGCGCAAGCACCGCTGCCAGCACGATCGCCGAGGATGGCTCGACCACCTGCTTGAGCACGTCCCACAGCAGGCGCATCGCCGCCACGGTGGCGGCATCGTCAACCACGATGACCTCGGCGCCCGCCGCCTGCAGCAGCGCGAAGTTGGGTGCGCCGATCAGCGTGCGCAGTCCGTCGCAGATCGTGTCCGGGGTAAATGCCTCCTGGCGCTTGCCGGTCGCCAGCGAACGGGCGGTGTCGTCGGCACCGGCCGGCTCGGCCAGCACCAGCCGCGTGCCCGGGCTGGCGTGCTGCAGGGCCAACGCAGTGCCACTGGCCAGGCCACCACCGCCCACCGGCACCACCAGCACGTCGAACGGCCCCTCGCTGTGCAGCAGCTCCAGCGCGGCCGTGCCCTGCCCGGCGATCACCGCGGGGTTGGTGTACGGATGGACCAGAGTGGCGCCGGTATCGGCCTGCACCTTGGCGCAGGTGGCCTCGCGGTCGGCAATGGTGGCCGGGCAGCGCCAGAGGGTGGCGCCATGCCGGGCGATATTGGCCAGCTTGGCGGCCACGGCCCCTTCCGGCACCACCACATGGCAGGGAATGCCCCGTGTGCGGGCAGCCAGCGCCAAAGCGGCACCGTGATTGCCGGAGGAATGGGTCACCACACCGGCACCGGCGTGATCGGCATCCAGCGACCACACCGCATTGCACGCACCGCGGAACTTGAACGCGCCGCCGCGCTGCAGGTGCTCGGCCTTGAACGCCAGTTGCGCACCGGCCAACGCATCCAGCGTGCGCGAGCGCAGCACCGGGGTCACGCTGGCATGGGGCGCGATCCGCGCGGCGGCGGCGAGGACGTCATCAGCGCGGGGCAACAGTGAATCGCTCATGACGCAAGATTAACGTATGGCCCCGCGCTGGCGAGGGCGCCATCGGTCATGCCAGCATGCATGCCTACACCGCCATTCATCCTGGCCGGCGGAATTAAGGGCTGATTCAACGCCGGCGGCTGAAGCTGCCTGCATACCCGTCCTCTGGGGGGACCCATCATGAAAACGCGCCTGATGCTTGCCGGTGGCCTGCTGCTGGCCCTGACCGGTTGCACCACCTATGACTATGTCGGTGGCCGCGGCGGTGGCTACTACCACGGTGCGCCGTCGGTGGAGTACCGCTACCCCTATGGCTACCCGGCCGACTACGGCTATCCGTATTACGGCGGCGGTGGCTATTACGGCTATGGCGGCCCTTACTACCAGCGGCCGATCTACCGCCCGCCGCACCACAACCACCGCCCGCCACCGCGTCCCGGCAACGGCGGCGAAAACCGCCCGCCACCGCCGCCGCGCCAGAACAATGGCGGCTCGCCCTGGCGCAACATGGATTCGATGCGTCGACCGCCGCAGCCTGCACAGCGGGTCGAGCGCCCCTCGCCGCCGCCGCAGGCGCGTCCGGCTCCGGCTCCGCGTGCGCCGAGGATGAACAGTTCCCCCTGGCGTGCCATGGATCGTGAGAGATAGCGCACAGTTGACGCTTGTTCCATCTTGCATTTCACACGGTCCAAGCCTCAATCTACGCAGGTGGTGACGGCCAGCGTCACAAAGTGACAAAAGCGTTAAGGGCCCGTCCCAAACAGCTCTACGTCGATATCCGACAGGAACATCTGGATCCCCCCTGTTCCGGCCCTGTCGGATGTCGGCACCTTTAAAGACGAACGGCCCCGCACTGCGGGGCCGTTTGTTGTTTGGGACACCAGGGCGCGCGGGACACTAGATCCACGCCATGCGTGGATGCCGCGTTCCCAGCCGCCCCAAAAAACAGGGCCGGACAGTCCCCCGACTGCCGGCCCCTCTGCTTCCCCACCGTGCGCCTGTACCGGCCCCTGTTCCAATTCCGGTCACCAGCGCCCGCGGCGCCAGCCACGGTGGGTGCTATTGGGTTATCTGCAAAAATCCTGCCAACTTTAGGGTTGATTTCGACGCCGGCCGGCCGGCGCCAACGTCCCTGCCCCGATTGGCGCTAAAATCGCCACCCCGGCGCCGTCTCCGGCTGCGCCTGCCCCTTGCTGAACAGCCCCCATGATCGACTCCTTCCATCGTTACGACGTCATCGTCATCGGCGGTGGCCACGCCGGCACCGAGGCCGCGCTGGCTGCGGCCCGTACCGGCGTGCGCACCCTGTTGCTGACCCACAACATCGAAACGGTGGGAGCGATGAGCTGCAACCCGGCCATCGGTGGTATCGGCAAGGGCCATCTGGTCAAGGAAATCGACGCCCTCGGCGGTGCGATGGCGCATGCCGCCGACCGCGCCGGCATCCAGTGGCGCACCCTCAACGCCTCGAAGGGCCCGGCCGTGCGCGCCACCCGCTGCCAGGCCGACCGCAACCTGTACCGCATGGCGATCCGCGCCATCGTCGAGGGCCAGGCCAACCTGACCGTGTTCCAGGCGGCGGTGGATGACCTGGTCATCGAGGGCGACCACGTGCGCGGGGTCATCACCCAGACCGGCCTGCGTTTCGATGCCGAGGCCGTGGTGCTGACCGCCGGCACCTTCCTGGCCGGCAAGATCCACGTCGGCCCGACCCAGTACGCAGCCGGCCGCATGGGCGATCCGCCCGCCACCACGCTGGCTGCACGCCTGCGCGAGCGGCCGTTCCAGGTGGACCGCCTGAAGACCGGCACGCCACCGCGCATCGACGGCCGTTCGCTGGACTACAGCGTGATGGACGAGCAGCCCGGCGACACGCCGCGCCCGGTGATGTCCTTCCTCGGCTCGGTGGATGAGCATCCGCAGCAGGTCAGCTGCTGGATCACCCACACCAGCGAGCAGACCCACCAGATCATCCGCGACGCCCTGCACCGTTCGCCGCTGTACAGCGGCCAGATCGAAGGCATCGGCCCGCGCTACTGCCCSTCSATCGARGACAAGGTGGTGCGCTTTGCCGAGAAGGCCAGCCACCAGATCTTCGTCGAGCCCGAAGGSCTGGRCRTSGTSGARATCTAYCCCAACGGCATTTCCACCTCGCTGCCGTTCGACGTGCAGCTGGAGATGGTGCGCAGCATSCGYGGYTTCSAGAACGCGCACATCACCCGCCCCGGCTATGCCATCGAGTACGACTTCTTCGATCCACGCGGGCTGAAGGCTTCGCTGGAAACCAAGCTGGTCAACGGCCTGTTCTTCGCCGGCCAGATCAACGGCACCACCGGTTATGAAGAAGCTGCCGCACAGGGCCTGCTGGCCGGCCTCAACGCCGCTCGCCAGGTGCGTGGCCTCGAGGGCTGGTGCCCGCGTCGCGACGAAGCCTACCTCGGCGTGCTGGTGGATGACCTGATCACCCACGGCACCAACGAGCCGTACCGCATGTTCACCAGCCGCGCCGAGTACCGCCTGCAGCTGCGCGAAGACAACGCCGATCAGCGCCTGACCCCGACCGGCCGCGACATGGGCCTGGTCGATGATCGTCGCTGGCGGGCCTTCGAAACCAAGCAGGCTGCCGTAGCCGCCGAGCGCACGCGCCTGGGCGCGCTGTGGGCCACGCCGGCCAATGCGCTGGGCCGCGAAGTGCAGGAAACGCTGGGCGTGGCGGTCAGCCGCGAAACCAACGTGCTGGACCTGATCAAGCGCCCGGAACTGGATTACGCGCAACTGATGCGGGTGCCCTCGCTCGGCCCGGCCGTGGCCGATGGCAAGGTGGCCGAACAGGTGGAAATCGGGGTGAAGTACGCCGGTTACCTGGATCGCCAGCGCGAGGAGATCGAGCGCCAGCAGCGCCATGAAGCAACGCCGATTGCCGGCGATTTCGACTACGCCATCGTGCGCGGGCTGTCGGCCGAAGCGCTGCAGAAGCTCGAGCGGGTGCGTCCGCAGACCATCGGCCAGGCCCAGCGCATTCCGGGCATGACCCCGGCGGCGATCTCGCTGCTGCTGGTGCACCTGGAGCGCGCACGGCGCGGACGCGTGGCATAGCCCCGATGATCGCGTGCGCCGGGCATGGCCTGGCGCTACACGTATCCGCCTGCTGCCTGTAGAGTCGATCGGCTCGACGCAACAACAGCAGGAGCTTCCTTGCATGGACGGCATCCATCCGATCGCGGCGGACAAGCGCGCCGCCATCCTGGCCACCCTGGCCGACATCGAACGCACGCACGACGTGCGCGTGCTGCTGGCCTGCGAATCGGGCAGCCGCGGCTGGGGTTTCTCGTCGCCGGACAGCGACTACGATGCACGCTTCATCTACGTGCACCGCCAGCCCTGGTACCTGAGTGTCAACGAGAGCACCGGCCCGGGCGAGGCGCAGCGCGATGTGATCGAACTGCCGATCGACGACGAGCTGGACGTCAGCGGCTGGGATTTGCGCAAGGCACTGCGGCTGGTATCCAAGTCGAACCCGACGCTGATCGAATGGCTGCGTTCGCCGATCATCTACCAGCAGAACGATGCTGCCGTGGCGCAGCTCTGGGAGGCTGCCCAGCGCTTCTACTCGCCGCTGGGCAGCTGGTGGCACTACATGAGCATGGCGCGCACCACGTACAGCCGACATCTCGGCGGCGGGGCCATCAGCACCAAGAAGTATCTGTACGTGCTGCGCGCGCTGCTGGCCTGCCAGTGGATCGAAAGCGAGTCCAGCCCACCGCCCATGGCATTCGAGCATCTGCTGGAGCGTTTGCTGCCGGATGGCCCGGTACGCGGGGCGATCGAAGCGCTGCTGGTGGTTAAGCGTGCCAGCGCCGAAGTGACGGCCGGTCCCCGCATCATCGCCATCAGCGACTACATCGACCAGGAAATGGCCACGCGCGCCGAGGCTCCGCAGTTGCCCGCCGGGCATGGCGATGGTCCATGGCTGGATGCCCCGGCAACCCGATACACCTTCGGCAGAACCTCTGCGGTTGCCGGCCAGCGGCCGGCACTACCGGCAGGGCTGCGTGCTGCACGCGGTATCATCATCGCGATTGCCCTGCTCTTCCGGAGATGCCGATGACCCCGCTGCGCCCCTTCCGCGACAAGATGCCGGTGCTCGGCCAGCGCGTGTATGTCGATCCGGCCTGCACGATCATCGGTGATGTCGAACTGGCCGATGACGTATCGATCTGGCCGGGCACGGTCATCCGTGGCGACGTCAATTTCGTGCGCATCGGTGCACGCACCAACGTGCAGGACGGCACGATCATCCACGTCAGCCACCACAGCCCGTACAACAAGGCCGGCTACCCGACCCTGATCGGCGAAGGCGTCACCGTCGGCCATGGCTGCATCATCCACGCCTGCAGCATCGGCGATTACAGCCTGATCGGCATGGGCGCGTGCATCCTCGACGGTGCCCGGGTCGAGCGCCATGGCTTCGTCGGTGCCGGTGCGGTGGTCGGCCCCGGCAAGGTGGTGGGCGAGGGCGAGCTGTGGGTGGGCAACCCTGCCCGTCCGGCGCGCACGCTCAGCGACAAGGAGATCGAGTCGCTGCACTATTCGGCCGACCACTACGTGCGGCTGAAGGACGAATACCTGGGCTGAGGCCGCCTCGCCAATGGCCGGGCTCTGCTAAAGTCTGGGCCCGACCAGGAACCGTCGAGACCCCCATGCCCGTGGCTGCACGCCGGAGAGGACTCCAGCGCCCACTTCGGCGGCCATCGCGCTGATGGCCGCGCCGATGCTCGATACCTACCGCGAGGTGGTAACGCCGGAAGGTGTGCCGCTGCAGTTGCCTGCGGCCGGCCCGATGCCGCGTGCGCTGGCCTGGCTGATCGACCTGGCCGTCCGCTTCGGCGCGCTCACCGCGCTGTCCATTCCGCTGGCCCTGCTCGATGAGTTCGGCCGCGGCCTGTACATGGCGCTGATGTTCCTGCTGATGTGGGCCTACCCCATCGTCTGCGAAGCGCTGTGGGGCCGTACCCTCGGCAAGCGCGTGCTGGGCCTGCGGGTGCTCGCGCAGGATGGCGCACCGGTGGGCTGGATGGCCTCGATCACCCGCAACCTGCTGCGCACCGTGGACATGCTGCCTTTCGGCTACGCACTGGGCCTGATCAGCAGCCTGTTCGATCCGCATGGCCGCCGCCTGGGCGATCTGGTTGCCGGCACGATGGTGGTACATGCACCGCCGCATTACCTGCCGCCGCCGGCCACCATCGACAGCGCGCTGGCGCCGCCGCAACCGCTGCGGCCGGAGGAACAGGCGGCGGTGATGGCCTTCGCCGAGCGCGCGCCACGCCTGTCACCCGCACGCCAGCAGGAACTGGCCGGCATCGCCGAGCCGTTGACCAGCGCGTCCGGCCAGGTCGGCGTGCTGCGCCTGTATGCAATGGCCAACTGGTTGCTGGGACGACGATGAAGCAGGAGCAGTTCGTCGCCCGCCATCAACAGGAATGGCATGACCTGGAGCAGTGGCTGCAGCATCGCGCCGGTGCCTCGCGTCGGCGTCGGCGCAGGCCGGGCGCGGAAGAAGCCGGCGATGTCAGCTTCCCGCAGCGTTACCGACGGCTGTGCCAGCAGCTGGCGCTGGCCCGCGAACGCGGCTACAGCCCGCAGCTGGTGCAACGCCTGCAGCAGTTGATGCAGCACGGCCATGGCGTGCTGTACCGCACGCCGCCGACCCGCTGGCGGCGCGCGCTGGAATTCCTGGTTGCTGATTTTCCGCTGCTGGTGCGCAGCCAAGCGCGCAGCATGTGGGCAGCGCTGGCGATGTTCGCAGTGCCGGCGCTGGCCTGCTTCGTGCTGGTGCAGGTGTACCCGGACAGCATCCACCTGCTGATGGACAACGGCCAGATCGCCGAGATGGAGCGCATGTACGATCCATCCGCCGAGCGCCTGGGCCGCGACAGCGGCACCGACTGGATGATGTTCGGCTACTACATCATGAACAACATCAGCATCGCCCTGCGCACCTTCGCCAGCGGCCTGCTGGCGGGGTTGGGCACGTTGCTGGTGCTGTTGTTCAACGGCATCACCATCGGCGCGGTAGCCGGCCACCTGCAGCACATCGGCCATGGCGGCCCGTTCTGGCGCTTTGTGGCCGGCCACGGTGCGTTCGAGCTGACCGCGATCGTGATTGCCGGCGGCGCCGGCCTGCAGCTGGGCATGAAACTGCTGGCTCCCGGGCGGCGGCGCCGCCTGGATGCGCTGGTCGAAGGCGGGCGCATCGGCGCGCGGCTGTGCCTGGGCGTGGCCTTCATGCTGCTGCTGGCCGCGTTCGTGGAAGCGTTCTGGTCCTCCATCGCCGGCATTCCGGCTGCAGTGAAGTTCAGCGTGGCCGGGGTGCTGTGGGCCGGCGTACTGCTGTGGCTGTGGCGCGGTGGACGCGGAGGTGGCCATGCGGATTGACCACCTGGACGTGGTGCTGCGCGCGCGCAGCAGCTGGGAAGCGATGGAGCTGGGCAGCGCGCTGGCCCGCCGCCACGCACGCGGTGTGTGGGGCAGCTGGCTGCTGGCCAGTGCACCGTTGTTCGTGCTGTTCAATGCACTGGCCTGGTGGCTGGATGCCTTCGGCTGGGCGTGGCTGGCGATGTGGTGGTGCAAACCGTTGTTCGAAGGCGCACCGCTGTACGTGCTCTCGCGCGGCATCTTCGGCGAACGGGTCGGCCCGCGCGATGCGCTGCGCGCACAGCGGCAGTGGGGCGGCAGCGGGTTCTGGGGCTATCTGGGCTGGCGCCGTTTCAGCGGCCTGCGCAGCCTGTGCCTGCCGGTCAATCTGCTGGAGGGCAATGCGCCCGCCCAGCGTGGCCCACGCCGGCGTGCAGTCGCTGCCGGCGCTGCGGGCCCTGCGCTGGTGCTGGCGGTGATCTGCCTGGCATTCGAACTGGTGCTGGTGGTGGGCGCGATCGCCACTATCTTCATCTTCATCCCGCTGGAACTGCTGCCCGAATCCTGGCGCGCAGCGTGGGCGATGGTCAGCGTGGAGGCGCCTGCGTGGGCCAAGCTTGGCCTCAACCTGTTGTGCTGGCTGGCGGCGGCGCTGATCGGGCCGTTCTACGTGGGCGCCGGCTTCGGCCTGTACTTGAACCGACGCACGCAGATGGAAGCCTGGGACGTGGAAATCGCCCTGCGCCGCCTGCGCGAACGCCTGCTGCCGGTCGCCTCTTCGTTGGTGCTGCTGTTGTGCCTGGCGCTGCCGTTGGCGCCCGTGCACGCACAGGACGCCGGCACGCCGGACGCCGCGCAGACCACCACGGCCAGCGCCGATGAAGACGCAGAAGCGGAAGACGCTGAAGAAGCCGAAGAAGCGGCCACTGCGGAAAACGATCCGGCCAATACACCGGCGCTGATCTTCGGCGACACGCCGGTGGATACCGCTGGCTTCCGCCAGGCCGTGAACCGCGCCTACGAAGATCCGCTGCAGCGGCCGACGCGGCAGGTCAGCCGATGGAAGCCGATCGAAGACGCCGCCGAGAAGCAGAAAGACAAGAAAGAGCTGCAGAAGGACAGCAGCAGCAACGCGGACCGTACGTCGCGCAAGAGCGGCCAGTTGTGGCTGGCCCGGCTCGCCGAATGGGGCCTGTGGGGGCTGTGGGGGGTCCTGCTGCTGGTGCTGCTGTTGACCGCGCGGCTGTGGCTGCCGTGGTTGCGCGGTTCCGGCCGCCGCAAGGAAAAGCAGGCACCGCAGATTACCGAAGAGCAGGTGGAAATGCCGGTGGTGCTGCCGCCGGATGTGGCGACCCAGGCCGGGCTGCTGTGGGACCAGGGACGGCCGCGGCAGGCACTGGCGCTGCTCTATCGCGCCAGCGTGCGCACGCTGGTGGAGCGCACCGGCATCGCGTTGCCGCCCGGTGCCACCGAAGCACAGTGCCTGCGTGCCTCGCGGCGCATGTCCGACAGCACCGACCGTGAACTGTTCGCGCGCATCGTGCGCATGTGGCAGTACGCCGCATACGGCGGGCGCCTGCCTACCCGCAGCGATTTCGACGCGTTGGCCAGCACGCTGCGCCAGCAGTACGGGTGGCAGGCATGAGCCCGCGCCTGTTCTGGTCGTTGCTGCTCGGCGCGCTGGTCCTGCTCGGGGTGCCGCTGACCATCCTGTTCCTGCGCACGCACGAAAAGGTGACCGAGACCATCGTGCTGCCGCCGCAGGGCGAAGCCAGCTACAACCCGCTGTATGTGCTGGGCCAGGCGCTGCGCGCCGACGGCATCGAGGTGCAGTCCCGGCAGCGGCTGGACCTGGCACAGATGCCACTGGCCGCCACCGATACGGTGGTATTGCTGCAGGATACCGCCGACATGCCGCCGCGCACTGCGCAGGCCCTGCTGGACTGGGTCGGCACGGGTGGCCATCTGCTGCTGCGCACGCAGCCACCGGCCGAGGACGATGCCAGCAGCACGCAGGGCCCCCTGCTGGACAGGATCGGCGTGGACAGCCTGTTCCATGGCAGCGACTGCCAACCCTTCCACGTGGTGGATGATCCCAGCCACGTCGAGTTCTGCGGCGGTCGGCGCTTCAGCCTGGGCTTCCAGGCCAACGCCACGGCCGAGCGCCGCTGGGGTGGCCAGGAAGGACTGGTGTTCGCGCGCCTGCCGCATGGCAAGGGCCGCATCGACGTGCTGGCGGATATGGACGTCATGCGCGGTGAAGGCCCGTCCGCATCAACACGCCGCCGCCCTGTCGACGCCGATGCCGTTGCCCGCGATGGCCTGCATGACCTCTCGCACCGCGACCTGACGCGCTACCTGCTCGATCCCAACTATGGGCGCGRCACGATGTGGCTGGTATACGGCAGCCGCCCGCCCTCGCTGGGCGCGCGCATCTTCTACCAGGGCTGGCCGCTGTGGGTGCCGCTGCTGCTGGCGATCCTCGGCTGGCTGTGGTCACGCGCGCAACGCTTCGGCAGTGCCCTGCCCGCGCCGGTGGTCGAACGCCGTTCGTTGCTGGAACACGTCCGCGCCAGTGGCGAACTGCTGCTGCGCTTCGGCCATGGCACGCGCCTGTACCTGGCCGTGCAGGCGCTGTTCCTGCACCGCTTGCGCCTGCGCGCGCCCTTGGCTGCCGCACTCGACGGTGCTGCGCGTGACCAGGCCATCGCCGCAGTGTTGCAATGGCCCGTCAGTCGAGTCGCCAGTGCACTCACTCCGCCTTCGCCGCATGATTCCTCCGCCCTGCGCGAGCGCATCCGCTTGCTGCTCCAGATGAGATCCCTGCTATGACCGATGCCCCTGAACTTCCGGCGGCCGCCACCGCCCGCCTGATCGAACGCGTCGACGCCATCCGCCAGGCCGTCGGCCACGCCTTCATCGGCCAGGCCGATGTGCTCGACCAGATCCTGGTCGCCCTGCTGGCCGGTGGCCACGTGCTGATCGAAGGCGTGCCCGGCCTCGGCAAGACCCTGCTGGTGCGCGCGCTGGCGCAGGCACTGGAACTGGACTATGGCCGCGTGCAGTTCACCCCCGACCTGATGCCCAGCGACGTCAGCGGCCATGCGGTGTACGACCCGAAGAGCGAGAGCTTCAAGATCCGTCGCGGCCCGGTGTTCACCAACCTGCTGCTGGCCGACGAGATCAACCGGGCCCCGGCCAAGACCCAGTCCGCGCTGCTGGAAGTGATGCAGGAAGGCCAGGTCACCATCGAAGGCAAGGCCTTCACCCTGGCACCGCCGTTCATGGCGCTGGCCACGCAGAACCCGCTGGAACAGGAAGGCACCTATCCGCTGCCGGAAGCGCAGCTGGACCGTTTCCTGCTGAAGGTGCTGATCGACTATCCGCAGCTGGAGGACGAGAAGCGCATGGTCGCGGCGATCACCAGCGGCCGTGCCGCCAGTGATTTCGACCTGAGCCAGGTGCCGCGCGTGCTCGGTGCCGGCGAACTGTTGGCGTTGCAGCAGGCCACCGCGGCAATCACCGTGGATGACGAAGTGATCGACTACGCGGTGCGCATCGTCGCCGCCACCCGGCAGTGGCCGGGCATCGCCGTCGGCGCCGGCCCACGCGGCAGCATCGCCCTGGTGCGTGCCTCGCGCGCGCAGGCGGTGCTGGCCGGTCGTGACTTCGTCACCCCCGATGATGTGCGCGACATCGCCCGCCCTGCCCTGCGCCACCGCATTGCATTGGCACCGGAGCTGCAGATCGAAGGCCAGGGTGCCGACGACGTGCTGGGTGCGCTGCTGGCCAAGGTGGAAGCGCCGCGCCGATGAGGCCTGCGCCGCTGCTGCTGGCGTTGTTGTTGGCCTGGGCTGCGCTGGGCGGCGTGGTGCTGGCCGGGCTGCTGCCACGCTGGAGCTGGGCGCTGGCCGGCGCACTGGTTGCGGTGGTGGCACTGGTTGATCTGTGGCGGCAGCGGCGACGACCACCGCCCAGCGTCGAGCGCGACGTGCCCGAGGCCCTGGCACTGGGCGTGCGCCGCGAGATCGGCCTGCGCCTGCAGTCCGGGCAGGCCATGCAGGTACAGGTATTCGATCTGGTGCCAGGCGGTTGGCCACTGGAATCACTGCCGCAACGCGTGCAGTTGCGGGCGGGCCATGCCAGTTCGCTGCATTACCACGTGCAGCCGCAGCAGCGCGGTCGCTTTGCCTTCGAAGGCGTGCAGCTGCGCATCCGCTCGCCATGGCGGTTGTGGTGGCAGCAACGCACGCTGCCACCGGCGCTGGAGGTGCGGGTCTATCCCAACTTCGTGCCACTCACCCGATTTGCGCTGTTCAGTGCCGACCAGGCCTCGCGACTGGTCGGTGCACATGTGAAGCGCCGCCGTGGCGAAGGCACCGACTTCCACCAGATGCGCGAGTACCGCATCGGCGACAGCCTGCGCCAGCTCGACTGGAAGGCCACCGCCCGCGCCCGCAAGCTGATCTCGCGCGAGTACCAGGACGAGAAGAACCAGCAGCTGCTGCTGATGCTCGACAGCGGCCGGCGCATGCTGGCCAGCGAAGGTGGACTCTCGCATTTCGACCATGCCTTGAACGCCTCGCTGGTGGTGGCCTACCTGGCATTGCGCCAAGGCGATGCTGCCGGCCTGTTCGCGGTAGGCGGCGAGCGTCGCTGGGTGGCGCCGCAGCGCGGCATGGACACGGTGCAGCATCTGTTGCGCGCCAGCTACGACCTGCAGCCGCAGGCCGTGGCCACCGATTATCTGGCTGCCGCCACCGAAGTCTCACTGCGCCAGCCCCGGCGCGCGCTGGTGATGCTGGTCAGCAACGTGCGCGACGAGGACATCGAAGACCTGCTTGCGGCGGTGCGCCTGCTGCAGCGCCGTCATCTGGTGTGCGTAGCCAGCCTGCGCGAGCGCGAGCTGGATGCTGCGCTGGAAGGTGAGGTACACACGGTGGAAGATGCCGCGCAGGCCGGTGCCGCCGCGCTGTACCTGCAACAGCGCGCGCAGGCGCATGACGCGCTGCGTGCCGAACGGGTGATGGTGCTGGACGTCACGGCCGATGCCCTGCCCGCCGCGCTGGTGGAGCGCTATCTGGCGGTGAAGCGCGAAGGGCTGCTCTGACCTGTCGGACCGCTGCGCTCGCCGGGCATGGCCCGGCGCTACCGACACATCGCCTTGGTAGATGCCAACCTTGGTTGGCACACAATCAACGGCGCCGACCAAGGCCGGTCTCTACCAACAGCGGTTGCCGGCCAGCGGCCGGCACTACCCCTGCAGCAAGCGCTTCTGCAGCCGCTCCACCGCACGCTGCAACAGCACGCGATGACGCGCCAGCTTCATCCACTGCGGCAGCCGCGAGAACATCGAACTGTTGCGTACGCCGCCGTGCTCACGCAGCGTAGCTGCGGCGTAGTCGTGCAGCGCCTGCAGATGCTCGGCGTTGTAGGCCCAAAGCAGACCTRCRCGGGYSGGYTCRACCAGATGCAGCGGYAGGCCGAAGTGCGGATCAGCCGGCTCGGCATCGCGCAGCGGGGTGGCCGACACGTCGACATCGCTGCTGCGCCCACATTGYCCACATCGTGCGGGAAAGGTGGCCGGCGAACGAACGCCCGACGCGATCCGGCGATGCACGTACAGCCATTGGTGCCCGCAGTACCCGCACGGCCGACGCCCCTGCATGCACACCGCGCCCACCCAGTCGCCACTGTCCAGCGCAACGCTGCAGCCGGTGCAGCGGAAACGCACCGTCCAACGGTAGGGCTGCCAGCTCGCCAGCACCCAGCCCGGCGTATCGCAGCGGTGGCAGCGCACCGCGATGCGGTCGGCGAACGCATTCAGGCCGCGACCATCGTCGAAGTGACGGCCCGGCACGGGAGCAGGACGCCCGCGCCGACCGGGCGGGCGTTGCACCGCCATCAGACGTAGATCCGCGTCGGCGCTTCGTCGATGATCGCGTGCGGCACGAAGCGCGCACTGTCGCGGGTGATCGCGCTGTCGTCCTCGCGGATGCCGATGCCGCAGGCGTGGTCGCCGATCACCCAGCTGCCGATCAGCGGGTAACCGCCTTCGAAACGGGTGAGCGGATGCGCACGCTGGAGGATCGCCGGACCGTCGTACGGACCGTCGCTGCGCTGCGTGCTGCCGTCGGCCAGGTGCATCTCGATGTTGGCACCTTCGCGCGAGAACAGCGGCTTGCGCACCCAGCCCGAGGCCAGCGCGCTGCCGTCATCGAAGTGTGCTTCCAGCAGGTTCGGATGGCCGACATTGCGCTGCCACAGCAGCGGCAGGATGCCCTTGTTGCTCAGCACCGCCTTCCATGCCGGTTCCAGCAGCTGCACGCCCGAGCCCGGCAGCGCGCGACCGAATTCCTCGGCCATCAGGTCTTCCAGCGGGTACAGCTTGAACAGCGTGCCGATGACCGTATCGTCCAGCGCGGTGAAGCGCCCGTCTTCGGACAGGCCGATGTCCTCGATGGCGATCGCCTGCCCGTGCAGGCCCGTCTGCGAAGCGCAGTCGCGCAGATACTCGACCGTACCGCGGTCTTCGTCCGAGCTCCCCACCGCACTGAAATACAGCGGCGGCGGCAGCTGCGTGGCCAGTTCGCCGAAGCGTTCGACCAGGGCTTCATGGATCGCGTTGAACTGGTCGGCGTGCTGCGGCAGGCGGCCGGCGTTGCGCTGGTCCTCCAGCCACTGCCACTGGAAGAAGCTGGCTTCGAACAGCGAGGTCGGCGTGTCGTAGTTCAGTTCGTACAGCTTGGCCGGGCCGGTGCCGTCGTAGGCCAGGTCCAGGCGCCCGTACAGGTGCGGCTGGCGCTGGCGCCAGCTGTCGGCGATCCAGTCGCGGTAATGCGCGGGGATCGCCAGCTGGTCCATCAGGCGCTCGCTGGCGATGACATCGCCGACCAGGTCCATCGCCATCTGGTGCAGTTCGGCGCTGGGATCTTCGATGTCCTGCTCGATCTGGCGCAGGGTGAACGCGTAATACGCGCTTTCATCCCAGTACGGCTGGCCGTCGATGGTGTGGAAGCGGAAACCGGCTTCCTCCGCGCGCGCGCGCCACTGGGCGCGCTCGGCAATACGGATACGTTGCATGGGTCGATCAGCCGCCGACGCTGCTGCCGCTGCGGCGCGCACTGGTGCTGCCAAAGCCGCTGCGGCTGGCGGTCACCGCACGGTTCGGTTCGCTGCTGACCGGGGCCAGCCCGGCCTTGCCCGCGCCGATGCCGCTGGCGGTGTTCAGGCCGCCGCTGCCGCCCGGGGCAGGACGCGCCCAACCGGCGCTCTTGTCCTGGTAGGCCGGCGCCGAAGCCGGCGCCTGCGGGGCCAGGCCACCGCGGTTGCTCAGCATCTGCGACATGAAGAAGCCCATCATCATCGGACCGATGAACGAGGTGCCGGCCGAGGTGTGCTGCTGCACGCACTGCTCAGGCTTGTAATCCTGTTCGCAGGCTTCCTTGGTCGCGTACTTCGGCGCTGCGTCGGCAGACTTCTTCTGCGCCTCGGCAAACGCATTGCGGCACGCCGAAGGATCAGCGGTAGCCGTGGTGCAGGCCTCCACCGAGGTATACAGGCCTTCCTGCACCTGCACCTGCTCTTCCTTCTGGCAGGCAGTGAACAGCAGCGGCGCAGCGCTCATCAGCAGCAGCGCAGTGGTGCGGGAACGTTTCATGGCCTCATGCCTTCAAGTCGGAACAATGCCCCATCATGCCAAATCCGGGCCAACAACCGGAATCGGCAAAGTAGGAAAGATGAACGGAATTTCATTTTCGTTGTCATCCCGAGCTTGATCCACGCATGGCGTGGATCTACTGGCCCACGGCCACCTGTCGGAGGCGGGGTGGGTCCGGTTGCGTCCCCCGCCACCGGACCCACCCCGCCATCCCGCGGATAGCCCGCTTTTGATTTTGACGTTGACGTTGATTCGGCWGGTGCAGGGCGCAGCCCTGCCGGACCGCCTCCGGTGGTTGCAGCAGCAACCGAAAAAATTGGCCATGATCAACCGACCCCCACGTCGTACGGCCCGCCCGTTCCGCCAGCCATGCCCGAATACCGCTCCCGCACCTCCACCGCCGGCCGCAACATGGCCGGTGCCCGCGCCCTGTGGCGTGCCACCGGCATGAAGGATGGCGACTTCCACAAGCCGATCATCGCCATCGCCAACTCCTTCACCCAGTTCGTGCCCGGCCACGTGCACCTGAAGGACCTTGGCCAGCTGGTCGCGCGCGAGATCGAACAGGTTGGCGGCGTCGCCAAGGAATTCAACACCATCGCCGTGGACGACGGCATCGCCATGGGCCACGACGGCATGCTGTACTCGCTGCCCAGCCGCGAGATCATCGCCGACGCCGTCGAATACATGGTCAATGCCCACTGCGCCGATGCGCTGGTGTGCATCAGCAACTGCGACAAGATCACCCCCGGCATGCTGATGGCGGCGCTGCGCCTGGACATCCCGGTGGTGTTCGTCTCCGGCGGACCAATGGAAGCCGGCAAGACCAAGCTGTCCGAGCACAAGCTGGACCTGGTCGACGCGATGGTCGTCGCTGCCGATGACAGCGCTTCGGACGAGAAGGTCGCCGACTACGAGCGCAGCGCCTGCCCCACCTGTGGCTCGTGCTCGGGCATGTTCACCGCCAATTCGATGAACTGCCTGACCGAAGCACTGGGCCTGTCGCTGCCGGGCAACGGCACCACCCTGGCCACGCATGCCGACCGTGAAGCGCTGTTCCGTCGCGCCGGCCGCCTGATCGTCGAACTCTGCCACCGCTGGTATGGCGGCGAAGACCCGCGTGCGCTGCCGCGCGGCATCGCCACCCAGGCCGCGTTCGCCAACGCCATGACCCTGGACATCGCCATGGGCGGCTCGACCAATACCATCCTGCACCTGCTGGCCGCCGCGCAGGAAGGCGAGGTCGACTTCGACCTGACCCACATCGATGCACTGTCGCGGCGCGTGCCGCAGCTGTGCAAGGTGGCACCGAACACGCCGAAATATCACATCGAGGACGTGCACCGCGCCGGTGGTGTGTTCGGCATCCTCGGTGAACTGGATCGCGCCGGCCTGCTGGATACCTCGGTGCCGACCGTGCACAGCACCACGCTCGGTGAAGCACTGGATCGCTGGGACGTGATGCGCAGCGACAACGACACCCTGCACACCTTCTTCAAGGCCGGTCCCGCAGGCATTCCCACCCAGGAGGCCTTCAGCCAGGCCACGCGCTGGCCGTCGCTGGACCAGGATCGCGCCGAAGGCTGCATCCGTGCGCTGGAACATGCCTATTCGCAGGAAGGCGGGCTGGCCGTGCTGCGCGGCAACCTCGCCGTCGACGGCTGCGTGGTGAAGACGGCAGGCGTGGACGAATCGATCCACGTGTTCGAAGGCAATGCGCGCGTGTTCGAAAGCCAGGACGCCGCCGTGGCCGGCATTCTTGCCGATGAAGTGAAGCCCGGCGACGTAGTGGTGATCCGCTACGAAGGCCCGAAGGGCGGCCCGGGCATGCAGGAGATGCTGTACCCGACCAGCTACCTGAAGTCGAAAGGCCTGGGCAAGCAGTGCGCATTGCTGACCGACGGCCGATTCTCCGGTGGCACCTCGGGCCTGTCGATCGGCCACGTTTCGCCGGAAGCGGCCAGCGGCGGTGTGATCGGACTGGTGGAGGATGGCGACCGCATCCGCATCGACATCCCGGCCCGCCGCATCGACCTGCTGGTGGAGGAGGCGACGCTGGCCCAGCGCCGCGCCGACGCCGATGCACGGGGCTGGAAGCCGCGCGCACCGCGACCACGCAAAGTCACCAGCGCGTTGAAGGCCTATGCCCTGCTGGCCACCAGCGCCGACAAGGGCGCCGTGCGCAACACCGCCCTGCTCGGCGACTGAAGATCGGTAGTGCCGGCCGCTGGCCGGCAGCTGCAGCGCACGTTGCCTGTCGTGCCGTCCAGTGGTCGGCACCGTCCACCCCAGGGGTGCATCATGTGCGGCCCCACACATGGACGTCCTGATGCGCCGTTTCCTCAGCCTGATATCGCTGGCACTGGCCACTGCGTCCACGCCGGCGTTCGCCGACGAATGCCGCTTCGACAATCATGCCCAACTGCTGGCGATGTCTCCGGCAGCATTCGACCACGGCCCCGGCGAGGGTTGGGACGCGCTGGTCCGGCGCGCCGGCTGCCAGTTGGAACTGGCTGACCTGTTCGCCGCATACCGGCGCCAGGCCAAGGCAAGCGGCCACCCAGCGTTGGCCTGGCACGAGGCGCAACTGCGCGCCTACGCGGGGCAGCGCGATCCGGCCAGCGCGCTGATGCGCTTGACGTACAAGCCGGCGGGCGCCGATCCGGAAGGATGGAACCATTATGTGGATGCGACCATCGCCTTTCTCGACGACGACCTGCCGGCACTGCGACGTGCCCGCGCGCGGTTGGCGACGCTGCCGCTGCCGCCGGGCGCCACGCTCAGCGACGGCATCGCCGGATTGCAGACCAGGCAAGGCCCGCAGCGCGTCGCATGGCCGCCGCGGCTGCAGACCGTGGATGACCTGATCCGCTGCATGTACCGGCCCTACGCACTGGCATTCGAGTCGTGCCCGCAGTCGCAGGCCTGAAAGGCTAAACGCCCTGCTCGCGCGGCCGGGTCAGAGCCCTTCCTGCGGAGGGGATCTGACCCCGCAGCTCAGCCGATGGTGCGCTTGAACGGCGGCAGCGCGTCGATGATGCGCTTGCCGTAACGGCGGGTCAGCAGGCGCGAGTCGAGAATGATCACCCGCCCGGTGTCGGTGGAGGTGCGGATCAGGCGGCCGGCGAACTGGGTCAGCGTGCGCAGCGCATGCGGGATCGCGATCAGGTTGAACGCATTGAGCCCACGCGCTTCCACCCATTCGCTCAGGGTGGCGGTCTGCGGATCGGTCGGCACCGCGAACGGCACCTGGGTGATCACCACCGTGGTGCAGGCCTCACCGGGAAGATCCAGGCCTTCGCCGAACGAGTTCAGCCCGAACAGCACCGAACCCTCGCCGGCGGCGACACGGCGCAGGTGTTCATCGATCATGCGCGTCTTCGACATCTCGCCCTGCACCAGCACCTGCTTGCGCTTGGCGGCCGGCATCAGGCCCGCCACCTTCTCCATCTTCCAGCGCGAGGTGAACAGCACCATCGAGCCCTTCGTCCAGTCCAGTTCCTTGCCGATGTAGCGCGCCACTTCGCGCGGATGGCCTTCGCGGTCATCGGGCGTGACCGGGAACGGCGGCACGATCAGCTCGGCCTGGTTGGGCAGGTCGAACGGTGAGGACAGCGAGACCATCTCGGCGGTTTCGGGGATGCCGTTGTCGATCGCCAGCGCCTGGAAGTCGCCGCCACCGGTCAGCGTCGCCGAGGTCATCACCACCGAATCCACTTCATCCCACAACAGCTTGCGCAGCACGTGCGCGGCCGACACCGGCGAGCCATGCAGCACCAGGTCGCCATCGCGGGTGGCGGTCACCCAGCGTGCCATCGGTGGYGCGCCTTCCTTGTCTTCGCGGCGCCAGACCTGCCACAGGTTGTACTGCTGCTCGATCATCTCCAGCGCCATGCCGAGGTTGCGCTGCAGGCGCTCGCGCGCCGGATCGTCCGGCTTGCCCTTGGCGACCTGCGCGGTGGCCGCGTGCGCCCAGTTGTAGAGGCTGCGGGTATCGTCGGCCAGCGCCTCGATCGGCTCGCGCCAGGCCTCGGGCAGGCGTCCGTTGGCCGCGCGCCACATCGGCTCCTCGTCGGCCGGCGCCGGCATCCATACCGCCTCGACGTGGTCGCGGAACGCACGCAGACCCTTGGCCACGTTGCTGGCCGCGTCGATGGCTTCGTTCGGCAGAAGGTTGCCGAGGCGATCCTTGTCGACCGCGCGGTAGGCACCGGCGATCAGGATCTGCAGGCGGCCGGTGCGCTTGGCCATTTCATCCAATGCCAGGCTGGCCGCGCCCTGATCAATGGCCACATTGCCAACATGGTGGCCTTCGTCGAGCACCAGCAGCATGTCCGACGGCGCGGCGATCATCGGCTGGCCGTTGTCGCTGTCACCAATGGACAGCGCCGACAGCAGCAACGCGTGGTTGGTGACCACGATCTGCGCATCGCGCACGGTGTTGCGCGAGCGCAGCACCGCGCACTGCGCCGAGTACGCGCAGCGTCGCCCCGCGCAGCCTGAGGCCGGGGTGGTGATGCGGCTGCGCAGGCCAGGACTGATGGTTTCCGGTGCGTTGTCGATGTCGCCGTCCCAGCTGCCGCTGGTGAAGGCCACGGTGAGGCGCTTGGCGATGTCCATCTCGATCGGCGCCAGCGGGCGGTCGAACAGCGGCTGCTCGTCCTCGAACATGCCGTTCTGCGCGCCCTCGCCGTGCGCCTCGGCGGCGTTGCGCGTGCACAGGTAGCGGGTGCGGCCCTTGGCCAGGGCAACGGTCGCCTCCAGGCCGGTGGCCTTGAGGAAGTTCGGAATATCGCGCTCGACCAGCTGCGACTGCAGCGCCACGGTACCGGTGCTGATCACCAGCTTCTTCTTGCTGGCCAGGGCAATCGGCACCCCGGCGGTCAGGTAGCCCAGGCTCTTGCCAACGCCGGTCGGTGCCTCGACCACGCCCACGCCTCCGCTGGTGGACAGCGCACGCGACACCACGCCGATCATCTGGCTCTGCGAGCGGCGGGTGGAGAAGCCGGGGGTGTTGGCCTGCAGCGTCGTGTACGCCTTGCGGATCGCGTCCTTCAAGGTGTCATCGAGCTTGCGTGGAGCGGCGACGGTTTCGGTCACGCCAGAACTACCGTAGCGGGGTCAGGCCGGCCATTGTCGCATGGCCGGCCACGGGCTCCGAGGCGCGGGCGCTGAACAGGGTCAGCCGCGTCGCACGATGGCTGGATGCACGCCCCGCAACGCTACCGACGCGGCCAAGGCCGCCATCGGAGTCAGGGTGTAGCGGCGCGCAGCCGCAGCAACCGTACCAGCGCCCAGACCAGCAGGACCGTGCCGACGGCATCCAGCATCGCCAGGCCGAAGTGCACCACGCCCAGCACGGTGCTCAGCTGCGAGATCGCGCCGAAGTCACCGTTGCTGACCATCCACATCGGCACCAGGTTGGCCAGCAGGCTGCCCATGCTGGACGCCAGCAACAGCAGCAGGCCGGTCAGCGCGCCGGTACGTGCCGGATCGCGCGGCGCGCCCATCACCCAGACCAGGCCGACGCACAGGGCAATCAGCACCGGCAGGCGCACGCCGACCATGGTCAGCAGGGAGACCATCAGAGCCTGGGTATCCATCGATCAGTCCTGCCCGGCGAAGGCGCCGGCACCGGCGCGCAGCTGCTGGTAGACCTCGTCGGTCTGCGGGCGTACGGCATGCCACTGCAGGAAGCTCTCCGCCGCCTGCTCGACCAGCATGCCCAGGCCATCGACCGTGTTGCGGCACTGCGCGGCGCGCGCCCAGGCCAGGAAGGCGATGGCGGCCTCGCCGTAGTTCAGGTCGACGGCCGTGGTCATCGAATTGACCAGCGACAGCGGCAGCTTGAACTCGGCGTCGCGATCGCGGCCGGCCGAGGTGGCGTTGAGGATCAGTTCGAAATCACCGAGGTCGCGCAGATCGTCCCAGTAGCGGCTGAGCGCGCGGCCCGGCTCGCCCATGGCATCGATCAGTTCATCGGCACGTTCCGGCGTGCGGTTGACCACCACCAGTTCGGTGATGCCGGCATCCAGCAGCGCCGGAGCGACGCTGCGCGCGGAACCACCGGCGCCCAGCAGCAGCACGCGGCGGCCGCGCAGGTCCAGGCTGTGGCGGTCGGTGAGGTCACGCACCAGGCCGATGCCATCGGTGGTGTCACCGTGCCAGCGGTCGCCCTTGCGCAGCAGGGTATTGACCGAGCCGGCGCGGCGCGCGCGTGCGGTCAGCGTAGTGCACACCGAGAACGCCGCTTCCTTGTGCGGCGAGGTGACGTTGGCACCGACCCCGCCTTCGGAGGCGAACGCCTCCAGCCCGGCCAGGAATGCGTCCGGGGCGAGATCGATGCTGCGGTAGTCGAGGGAGATGCCTTCCTGGCGACCGAACGCCGCATGGATCTGCGGCGACTTCGAGTGGGCGACGGGGTGTCCGAAGACGGCGTAACGATCGGTCATGGAATCCTCAAGCTGGCTAGACTGGTGCTCTTTCGTGCATGGACCTGGATGATGCGTATCGCCCCGACCCTGCTGGTGCTCGCCGCCAGTCTACTCTCTGCCCCGGTGGCGATGGCGTTGAACGAGTACGGCATCGAAGGCATGGGCGTGGTCTCCACCCGTGCCGATGAAGGCCGGGCCACGATCAGCGCCGATGGCCAGCGCATCGTCTTCGCCCGCCGTGGCGAGGCCGGCTGGGGGCTGTGGCAGGCGAGCGTGGTCGACGGCCGCTGGCAGCAGGCGCAGGCGTTGCCGCTGGCTGTGTCCGGCGAGGTGCGCGATCCGTATTTCAGCCGCGATGGCCGCTGGCTGCTGTTCGCCGCAGGCCGCGAGGGCCGGTCGGGGCTGTACCGGGCGGCGATCGCCGCCGATGGCAGCGTGGGGGCGCCGCAAGCGCTGGCAGGCGATGGTGTCCGCCATGAAGAGCGCGGGCCGGCATTGAGCGCGGACGGGCGACAGCTGCTGTTTGCCCGCCAGCAGGGCCGTGGTGCCGGCTGGGACCTGTTCGTGGCCTCGTTGGACGCGCAGGGCGTGCGAGGCCCGGCGACGGCATTGCAGGCATTGAACAGCCCCGCCGATGAAACCGATGGCGACTGGCTGGGCAGCGCTGGCGCGGTGGCCTTCAGCCGGGGCAGCGGTGACACCGCGCAGGTCTGGACCAGCGGTTGTGCATGGACGGGCGCTGCGCTGCAGCCGATCGGACTGTCGTTCAACCAGGCCGGCGGCTGGACCGGTGCGCCGGTGGTCGACAACGCCAAGCCGGGCGAAATGATGGTGGCCAGCAGCGCGGCGAAGTCGCCCCGCGCCGGTGGCGTGGATGTATACCGGCTGGCCGTGCCGAAGGTGGCGGCAGTGCCCGCGTGCATGCAGTAGATCCACGCCATGCGTGGATGACGGTTCGGTGGATACCGACCGCCCCCCCCGCTCCGGTAGGTGCCGACCTTGGTCGGCACAGAAACAAAACCGCCAACCAAGGTTGGCGGCTACCAGTAGATCCACGCCATGCGTGGATGGCCCGGGTCCCGGGCCACGGCGCTCAGCGCGACAGCACCTTCGCGCGCTGCTGTTCGTACTCCGCTTCGCTGAGCTGGCCTTTGTCCTTGCGCCGGTTCAGTGCGGCCAGTTCGGCCTGCACGCTTTCCGGCACGGCCTGCTCGCGGGCGACCCGGGCCGCAGCGGAGAGCTGCTCGGGCGGGCGCCGCGCGGCGCGCCAGGCAGCAACGAACACGCCGACGATGATGGCCCCGAACACCAGCGTACCGGTGCCCCAGATCAACCATTGCATCCAACCCATTTCAGGTCCCATCGCGTGTTCCTCCGTCCGTCGTGGGCGCTATTGTCAGCGCTCGCGCAGCCAACGCGCCACCTGCGGCGCGAAATAGGTCAGCACGCCATCGGCGCCGGCACGCTTGAAGCCCAGCAGCGATTCCAGCACGCAGGCGCGCTCGTCCAGCCAGCCGTTGGCGAACGCCGCCTTCATCATCGCGTACTCGCCACTGACCTGGTAAGCGAAGGTCGGAACCCCGAAGGTTTCCTTCACCCGCCGCACCAGGTCCAGGTACGGCATGCCCGGCTTGACCATCACCATGTCCGCGCCCTCCTCCAGGTCCAGCGCGATCTCGCGCATCGCCTCGTCACCGTTGGCCGGGTCCATCTGGTAGGTCTTCTTGTCGGCCTTGCCGAGGCTGGCCGCGCTGCCCACCGCATCGCGGAACGGACCGTAGAACGCCGACGCGTACTTGGCCGAGTAGGCCATGATGCGCACGTTGAGGTGGTGGTCGGCGTCCAGCGCACGACGGATCGCACCGATGCGGCCATCCATCATGTCCGACGGCGAAATGATGTCCGCGCCTGCCTCGGCATGCGACAGCGACTGCTTGACCAGCGCTTCGACGGTGATGTCGTTGAGCACGTAGCCCTTGTCATCGATGATGCCGTCCTGGCCGTGCGTGGTGTACGGATCCAGGGCCACGTCGGTCATCACCCCCAGCTCCGGGAAGCGCGACTTCAGCGCGCGGATCGCACGCTGCGCCAGGCCGTCCTCGGCCCACGCCGCCGAGGCGTCCAGCGACTTCTGCGAGGCATCCAGCACCGGGAACAGGTCGATCACCGGGATGCCCAGTTCCAGCGCCTCCTCGGCAACCTTCAGCAGCTCTTCGATCGACAGCCGCTCCACGCCCGGCATCGACGGCACCGCAACGCGACCGGCCGGTTCGTGCACGAACACCGGATAGATCAGGTCGTCGGTGGTCAGCGTGTTCTCGCGCATCAGGCGGCGCGAGAATTCGTCATGGCGCATGCGCCGCGGGCGGTAATGGGGATGAGGCATGGCAGGCTCCGGGGAGTGGCTATTGCAACAGGTAGCCCTGCGGCAGCAGGGGTGCGGGCAACGGGCGTTCGCCGAGGGCGTCGAGCTGGTCGATCTCGATGGTGCGCACCAGCGCGTCCAGCGGCAGGTCGTTCGGCTCCAGGCCGAACGGGTCTTCCATYTCTTCRCCCAGCTGGTCCAGGCCGAAGAAGGCRTAKGCCAGCACCGCCGACASCACCGGSGTGGCCCAGCCCAGCGAGCTGGCCAGGCCGAACGGCAGCAGCACGCAGAACATCCACGCGCAGCGGTGCAGCAGCAGGGTGTAGGCGAACGGCAGCGGGGTGGTCAGGATGCGTTCGCAGCCAGCCTGGATCGAGGACATCGCGTGCAGGCGCTCTTCCAGCTGGACGTAAAGAATGGAATCGAGCGTGCCGGCGCGACGGGCTTGGGCCAGTTCGGCGGCGATCATCGCCAGCAACGCATCGGGCACGTTCCCGCGCTGGGCGAGCTGCCCGCGCTGTTCCTCGTCCAGCCATGGCACCGCCGCCAGCGCAACGTCGCGGGCGCGCAGGCGCGCGGCCAGTGCATGGGCGAAGGCGGTGGTCAGGTAGCCGAGGCGCTGGCGGCGCGGCGCGTCGTCGGCCAGCAGCACCTGTACCTGCCGCGCCAGCGAGCGCGATTCGAACACCAGTTGGCCCCACAGCTTGCGGCCCTCCCACCAGCGGTCGTAGCAGGCGCTGTTGCGGAAGCTGAGGAAGATCGACAGAACCAGGCCGAGCAGGGTGAACGGGGTGACCGAAACGCGCTCGATGCCGATTGGCGGCGCCAGCTCCACCACCGCGGCGACCGCGATGGACAGGATGAGGATGGCCAGCACCTTCGGCGCGATCGCCGGAACGATGGAGCCACGCAGGATGTACAGCAGTTGCCAGCCGTGGGGGCGGGAACGAATGATCATGGGAGCAGCCGCGCAGGGCGCGGTTCGACAGGCACGCGGGGGGCTCGCGCAGCCGCCCATTCTACTCCCTGCCCGGCCGGCGGCCGTGTCCCTGCGACGCCCGGTCGCACCGGCCCGGCCGGCTCAGATCACGCCGCCGCCCAGCCCCAGGCGCAGGATGCCGACCACCACCACGATGCCGTTCAGGATCAGCCCGGTCCACGCCCGGCCGCGCTTGCTGGGGTGGGTGAACAGGATGCCGAGCGCGGCGATGATCGCGCCGACCGCGGCGAACGGGATCAGGAACCAGTTGCCCCAGCCCAGCAGCGGTATCAACGCCAGGATCATCCACAGCAGCGCCAGCACGCCCCACAACAGACTGATCACACCCATAGCGCCCTCCCGTGGTTGTTCATGCGCCAACCATAGCCGTTCCAGGCAGTGCCGCCTACCGCCGTTGCCGTCAGCCTCACCGGCCCCGTGCTAGCGTGCGGCCATGGGTCGAGCCCCGATGTTGGCGCCGATTCAGAGTGCCCGGCTGATGATCCGAACCAGTCCTACAGGGGTATACGCCATGAACATCCGTTGGGTCGCCTTGGCGGCCATGCTGCTGACCGTTGCCGGTTGCGCCAGTACCTCCAAAGTCATGCTGGGCCGCGCCCGCGCGCCGATCGATCCGTCCCAGGTGCAGATCTATTCGACGCCGCCCGCCGGTTCGCAGGAAATCGCCCAGCTGGAATCGTCTTCGGCGGTGGGCTTCGGCACGCAGGGCCAGACCGATGCCGCTGTGGCTCGCCTCAAGCGCGAAGCGGCTGCACTGGGTGCCAACGGCGTGATCCTGATGGGCGTGGGCAGCAGTGGCTCGCCGGTCGGCATGTCGGTGGGTGCCGGCAGTTACGGTTCGCACGTGGGCGGCGGCGTGGGCATCGGCATACCGACGACGCAGAAGCGCGCCGCCGGCGTGGCGATCTGGGTACCGGATCCGGCGCCGCCGGCACGCCTGCCGACGCAGACGATCACCCCGCAGCGCTGACGTGGCGGTAGTGCCGGCCGCTGGCCGGCAACCGCAGGCAAAGGCAATGCCGGCCAGCGGCCGGCACTACCGGTCAGTTCTTCCTGTATTTCGGGACGAACTGCTGCTGCACGGCTTCGGCCAGCTGGTCCGGCGGCAACAGGCCCTGGTCGAGCAGGAAGTTGTTGAACGCCAAGCGGTCGAACTTCGCGCCCAGTGCCAGCTCGGTCTGCATGCGCAGTTCGAGGATGCGGGTGTAGCCGTAGAAGTAGCTGCCCGCCTGGCCCGGCATGCGCACCATGTAACGGTCCAGTTCCTGGGTGGCCATCGCCTTGGACAGACCCACCTGCTCGATCAGCACGCGCTCGCCGTTGGCACGGTCGGTCAGGCCGAGATTGAGCATCGGGTCCAGCATCGCGCGGGCGGCACGCAGCAGGCGGAACTGCAGCGCGATCATCTGCCCGTCCAGCGGCTCGTACGGCACCATCTCCGCCTCGGCATACAGCGCCCAGCCTTCCACGTTCACCGAATTGAACGCGAACATCGTGCGCGCCAGCGACACGCCACGCTCGACCATCGCGGTGAACTGCAGCTCGTGGCCCGGGCGGCCTTCATGCGCGCTCAGCGTCCAGGCCGCCGAACCGAAGTTGAAGTCGTCGTACTGCGCACCCGCACCGGCGGCCGGGTTGCCCAGCGGCAGCACGAAGGTGCCCTGCTGCCCGGTGTTGTTGACCAGCGGCGCAGGCAGGAAGTGCGGTGCCGGGCTGGCAGCGCTTTCGGCAGCCGAGCCCAAGCGCATCTGCATCGCGCGCTGCGGCACGTCGACGATGCGGTGTTCTCGGATCAACGGATCGATGGCATCGATCACCTTGCGGTAGTGGCCTTCAAGCTGGTCATCGGCAATCTTCTCGCCCTTCAGCGCACGGATCACCGCCACCGGGTCGCTCGGATCACTGACCTTCAGGCCCTTCTCTTTCACCACCAGCGGCGCCAGCTGGCRCATCGCCGAGCGGGTTTCCATGAACTCCAGCTGCGCGCGCTGCATCAGCAGCTTCGGGTCGATATCAATGCCGACCTGCTTGAGCTGGTAGGCGTACAGCGGAGCCGGCAGGCGCGCATCGGCACGTGCCTTCGGCAGCACCTCCTTGCGGGTCCATGCGGCGTAGTCCTTCATCTGTGCGGCAAGCGCCTTCATCGCCTCGTCGGCACCAGTGACCTGGTACTTCTTCAGCAACGACTCGATGCCGGTGATGTAGGTCTCGACGTTGTCCAGCGACTGCTGCACTTCGATCTTCGTCGGCTGCAGCAGCGTGCTGTCCTTCAACCGCTCTTCGTAACGCTGGCGGGCCAGCGTGGTGAACGCGGTGCCGCCCGGCTGCAGGCCCGCATACGCCTTGAGGCGATCGACCGCCTTGGCCCGGCGCTCGGCCGGCACCTGGTCGGACAGCAGCAGGTTGAGGCCGCTGAACACGCTCTGCGGCGCATCACGCCACGGCAGCAGGTACTTCTGGTTGAGCTCGCTGCCTTCGATGCTCTGATTGGCGGCGGCGATCATGATCTCCAGGTCCTGGCGGACGTTGGGATCCTTCTCGCTGGCCAGCTTGGCCTTCAGTTCGTCGCGGGCCTTGGCCATCGCGGCGCGGTAGCGCTGGTCGTTGTCCGGGCCGAGGTCGGCGACCTTGTCGTCATAGCCGGGCACGCCGAAGAAGCCGGTCTCCTCGGGCTGGAACGGCCCCTGCGCATCCAGCAGGATCTGCGCCAGTGCATTGCTGCGCGCGACCCAGGCCGGGCTGGCCGGCGTGGAGGCCTTGGCGGCCGGTGCGGCCAGGGCCGGTGGGGCCGACAGCAGCGGGGCGGCGGTCAGGGCCAGGGCGATGGCAAGCGCGATCGGCTTCATGGAGCACTCCAGGACAGGGTTGCCCGCACCCTACGCGCTCACGGCGGTGGCGACAATCGGCCGGAGGTCACGCCATCTACAACGCTGCCGTCAGCGCGCATTCGCCACGATCGCGACAGGCCTGCAGTTCGCATTCGCCGGCCGCCTCGGCATCATCCAGCGCGCTCAGGTCGAAGGTCTGCTTGTCTTCGGCCAGCACGTACATCACCGGGTAATCCCACACGTCGTCGCTGCGGGTGCCCTTCACGAACAGGCGGCCGTGCGCATGCGGCCCTTCCAGCGCCACGGTCAGGCCAACGTCGCGCTCGCCGTTGATGGCGGTCTGCATGCTGCCCAGCGGCAGCGTGCCGGCCTGCAGCGGTTCCCCGAACACCTGCACCAGTTCGACGCTGCAGCCGGCGCGGCGCATGGCCTCGCGCATCGGCGCACTGTCGTGCGCGGCCTCGGTCCAGCGCAGCAGGCTCCAGGCGATGGCGCCGCCCAGTGCGGCCAGGAACAGCAGCACCGCCAACGGCATCGCCCAACGCCAATGCCGGCACCACCAGCCGGAAGCCAGGGTGGAGGGCGCAGGAATCGGCGGCGGCAGGGTCATGGGCGGGCTCCTTCCCGGATGATGATCAAGGTTTCAGGCAACGCCCCAGGAAAGCTTCGGCAACGCGGTAGCGATGCAGTGCGTCGGCACCGGACAGGCCGTGCTTGGCACCGGGGTAGGTCATCAGTTCAAACGGCTGGCCGCGCTTCTGCAGCGCGCTCATCAGGCTGGTCGAATTGGTGAACAGCACGTTGTCGTCGGCCATGCCGTGGATCAGCAGCAGCGGCGAGCGCAGGCCCTCGATGTGGGTCAGCACGCGTGCTTCGCGGTAACCGGCGTCGTTGCGCGACGGCAGGTCCATGTAGCGCTCGGTGTAGTGGCTGTCGTACAGGCCCCAATCGGTGACCGGTGCGCCGGCCACGCCACAGGCGTAGCTGTCCGACGCCTTGGCCAGCAGCATCAGGGTCATGTAGCCGCCGTTGGACCAGCCCTGCACGCCGATGCGCGCCGGGTCCACCCACGGCTGCTGCTTCAGCCAGGCCACGCCGCGCAGCTGGTCGGCCACTTCCACCGTGCCCTGCTTGCCATACAGCGCGCCACCGAAGTCACGGCCGCGGCGCGGGGTACCGCGGTTGTCCAGCGAAAACACCACATAGCCCTGCTGGGCCAGGTACTGGTTGAACAGATGGTCGCCACGGCCAGGCCAGCTGTCGGTGACGGTCTGGCTGGCCGGGCCGCCATACACGTACACCGCCACCGGGTAGCGCTTGGCCGGATCAAAGCCTGCCGGCTTGATCACGCTGTAGTTCAGCGGCGTCCTGCCGTCGGCCGCGGTGAGCGTGCCGAATTCGACCGGGCGCTGCGCGTCGCGGTAGCGTGCATACGGATGCTTGGGATCGGCCAGATCGTTCTCGACCAGGGTGGCGATCTTCTCGCCACTGGCGCGGAACAGTTCGATCTGCGGCGGCGTGCTGTTGTTGGACCAGCTGTCCACGTACACGCTGGCGTTGCGCGCGAAGCTGGCGCTGTGCATGCCTGGCGCCTTCGACAGGCGCTGCGGCTGGCCCCCCTGCAGCGGGACGGCGTAGATCTGGCTTTCGCGCGCCGATTCGATGCCGGCACGGAAGTACGCCAGGCCGGCCTTTTCATCGACCGCCAGCAGTTCATCCACCGACCAGTTGCCGTGGGTCAGCGCGGTGGCCTTGCCCTTGCTGTCGATGCGGTACAGATGCTGGAAGCCGGTGCGCTCGGACGACCACAGCACGCTGCCGTCATCGAGGAAACGCAGGCTGTTGTGCAGCGGCACCCAGGTCGGGCTGGTCTCGTGGGCCAGCACGCGCTGCTGGTTCGAGGCCAGGGTGACTTCCACCAGGTCGAGCTTCTTCTGGTCGCGCGACTGGCGCTGGAAGCTCAGGTGCTGCGGATCGCGCCAATCGACGCGGGCCAGGTAGATGTCCTGTTCCTTGCCAAGGTCGATCCACTGCGTCTGCGCATGTTCGGCCGGCGAGATCACGCCCAGCTTCACCTGCACGTTGGCATCGCCGGCGGCCGGGTAGCGCTGTTCGATCACATCGGTGCGGTCGGCATAGACCTCGTAACGCTTCTGCACCGGCACCGGGCTTTCATCGATGCGGGCGTAGGCGATGGCCGAATCGTCGGGTGCCCACCAGTAACCGGTATGGCGATCCATCTCTTCGTCGGCGACGAATTCGGCGATACCGTTGCCGATGGTCGTGCTGCCATCACCGGTCAGCTGCATCTGCTTTCCGCTGGCCAGGTCGATCACCCACAGGTTGCGGCCGCGGATGAAGCTGACGAAGCCGCCCTTGGGCGACAGCTTGGCGTCGGTGGCAAAGCCTTCGCCGTGGGTCAGCTGGCGCACCGCAGCCTTGCCTTCCTGCTTGAGGTCGTACAGGTACAGCTCGCCGCCCAGCGGGAACAGCAGGCGCTGCGCGTCCGGCGACCACTGGTAGTCGACGATGCCGGTCATGGCGGCGATGCGCTGGCGCTCGCGGCGGGCCTTTTCCTCGTCGCTGAGGGTTTCGGTGCCGGGCAGCACCACCTTCGAATCCACCAGCAGGCGGGTCTGGCCGCTGCCGATGTCATAGCTCCACAGGTCCAGCTGGTTGCGGTCGCTGTCCTTGCCGCGCAGGAAGGTCACGCGCGAACCATCCGGCGCCACCTTCGGCTTCATCAGGGTCGGGCCGGACAACGGCAGCGGACCGGTGATGGCTTCCAGGGTGAGTTTTTCAGCGTGGGCGACGGTACTGGTGGCAAGCATGAGGGCGAGCGAGGCGAACAGATGGCGCATGGAGGGTCCCGGCAAACGGCAGGTCCGCCACCGCGACAGGCGCGGGACGGTCAGCGTCCATCCTAACCAAGGCGGTGCAGGAAGACAGCATGACCTTCTGCCCATGGCAGGGACCGAGCAAAGCACATCCGCCGGGCATGGCCCGGCGCTACCGTTGGCGGGCTGGGTAGCGCAGGGTCATGCCCGGCGAGCGCAGCGGCCTGCGCTGAATCCTCAGCGCTTGCCGAACAGGTGCCTGCGCTCTTCGTCGCTGAGCGGCTTGCCCGCGTCCGGGTTGACCTGCTGGCGCAGCGCATAGGCGCGCTGGGTCGCCGGGCGGGCGGCGATGGCCTGGTGCCAGCGCTTGAGGTTCGGGAACGCGTCGAAGTCCGCCGGCAGCTTGTCGTAGGCGCCAACCCACGGGTAGCTGGCCATGTCGGCGATGGTGTACTCCTCGCCGGCCAGGAAGGCGTGCTCGGCCAGGCGCTTGTCCATCACCCCGTGCAGGCGGCGCACTTCATTGTCGTAGCGCTCGATCGCGTACGGGATCTTCTCCGGCGCGTATACATTGAAGTGGCCCATCTGCCCACTCATCGGGCCCAGCCCGGCCATCTGCCAGAACAGCCATTCCAAGGTGGTGACGCGGCCACGTGGGTCGGCTGGCAGGAAGCGGCCGGTCTTCTCGGCCAGGTACAGCAGGATCGCACCGGACTCGAACACGCTCTGCGGGGCACCGCCGTCGGCCGGGGCGTGGTCGACGATGGCCGGCATCTTGTTGTTGGGGGAAATGGCCAGGAATTCCGGCTTGAACTGGTCGCCCGAACCGATGTTGACCGGATGGATGCGGTACTCCAGGCCGGCTTCTTCCAGCAGCAGGGTCACTTTGTGGCCGTTCGGGGTAGGCCAGTAATACAGGTCGATCATGGCGGCGGCTCTGGGGTACGGAAAGGAACCTGAAGTCTAGTGCGTGCGTTGGCTTGGCACCGTCATGGCGGGCCGGTAACCTCGCCTCTCCCCCGAAACGCAGCATCCTCCGCATGAGTGCAAACCGTCCGCCGCTCTCCCCGCTGTCCACCCTGATCTTCGCCTCGCGCTGGCTGCAGCTGCCGCTGTACCTGGGTTTGATCGTTGCCCAGYGCGTCTATGTGTTCCTGTTCGGCAAGGAACTGTGGCACCTGATCTCGCACTCGGTGTCGATGGGCGAGCAGCAGATCATGCTGATCGTGCTGGGCCTGATCGACGTGGTGATGATCTCCAACCTGCTGGTGATGGTGATCGTCGGCGGCTATGAAACCTTCGTCTCGCGCCTGCGCCTGGAAGGCCACCCGGACCAGCCGGAATGGCTGAGCCACGTCAACGCCAGCGTGCTGAAGGTGAAGCTGGCGATGGCGATCATCGGCATCTCCTCGATCCATCTGTTGAAGACGTTCATCGCCACCGGCGCGCTGGGCGGTATCCCGCTGTGCACCCCGGAGCAGATGAGCGTGGCTGCCGCCAACATCGGCGTAGCGCGCTGCTCGATGCTGACGGCCGAYGGCGTCCTCTGGCAGACCATCATCCACTGCGTGTTCATCCTGTCGGCCATCGGCATCGCGTGGACCGACAAGCTGATGTCCGGCAGCCACGACAAGGCTGAGAGCCACGGCAAGTCTGCCGTCCATTGATCCCAATCCCGGTGGCGGTCCCTGTGCCGCCACCGGCCCGCTACGCCTGCCCTTGTGCGCAGGTGAGGCCGGGATGCTAGATTGCACCCTCGCTACAGGCGACGGTGACGCTGGGAAACGTCCCCCGCCACGCCCGGACCTTGCGTCCCGGCCATGCGTATCTACGTTTTTCGTAACGTCGTCTTCTTAGAGGGGAGCAGGATGTCGCACGTCGCAATGATCGCTGCCGCGCGCCGGTGGTTGCCGGTCGCTCTGGCTTTGGCCCTGGCTGCCTGCTCGGGCAAGGATGAAACACCGGCTCCGGCCGCGCAGGGCGCCGCCGCTCCCGCCGCTGCAGCACCAGCCGCACCGGCAGTGGCCGCCAAGGTGCAGTCGATGGGTACCGAGCAGCTGCGCGAATCGGCCAGCCAGGCACTGCGCGAGAACCGCATGTACGCCCCGGCCGGCGACAATGCCATCGAGTACTACCTGGCACTGCGCGACAAGACGCCGGACGATGCCTCGGTGAAGAGCGCGCTGACCGATCTTCTGCCCTACACCCTGATCGCCGCCGAGCAGCATCTGGGCCGCGAGGATTTCACTGAAGCGCAGCGGCTGGTCGCCCTGATCGAAAAGGTCGATGCCTCGGCCCCGGCCCTGCCGCGCCTGAAGGAAGGCCTGACCAAGGGCGTGCAGGTTGCCGCCAAGCGCACCGAAGACGAGACCGAGAAGGTCAAGRAGGACGCTGAAGACCGCACCAAGCAGCTGGCCGAGCAGCAGCGCCTGACCGAACAGCGTGCCAAGGAAGCCGAAGCGGCCAAGCAGATTGCTGCGCAGCAGGACGTTGCCCGCCGTGACAGCGAGCGCCAGGAAGCCGAGCGCCAGGCTGCCGCGCGTCGCGATGCCGAGCAGAAGCAGCAGCAGGCCGCTGCGCAGCAGGCCAACGCCGCCCGCCAGGCCGCGACCGCCGCTGCGCCAAGCCTGCGCCCGGTCAGCACGCCAGCCCCGCGTTACCCGGCCGAAGCACTGCGTTCGGGTACCTCCGGCGAAGTCCTGGTGGAGATCACCGTCGGCACCGACGGCTCGGTGACCAATGCGCGCGTACTGCGCGCCACGCCATCGCGTGTCTTTGATCGCGAAGCCCTCAACGCGGTCAAGCGCTGGCGCTTCGAACCGGTCACGGCCCCGGTCACCACCCGCCGCACGCTGGTGTTCGCACCGGGCGGCTGATGCCCAAGGCGGTAGCGCCGGGCCGCGCCCGGCGGTTCTGGAGCAAGGCCCGGCATGTCCGGGCCTTGTGCGTTTCAGGCTGCGCTGTCGATCAACCGTTGCAGCGCAGGATCACGCGCCGTCAGCACCTGGAACAGGCCCAGCGCGTGCAGCCCGGGCAGCAGGCCGCGCAGATCAGCTTCGGCGGCGGCACGGAGGTCGGCATCACGGGCCGGGTCCTGCCACTCCCGCACGGTGGCGAGAAAGGCGCCGACGCTGCCCTTGCGTACGGTGAGGCCGTTCACCTGCACCTCGTTCTGGTGGTCGGGAAGGATGTCGTGCGGCTGCATGGCGYGCTCCTGGGAGGTGGACGCCCAGTGTCGACGCTCGCCACCGACCGTTCTGCCGTATAACTGCCAATCGATATGGCAGAACAGACACTCCAGACACCACTGATCGATCCTGCATTGGCCGATGCCAGTGAGGGGCCGGCCCTGCTCGGCACGCAGCTGGCGATGCCGGGTTCACGGCGCACCGCCCGCCACCAGCACGCGCGCGGGCAACTGCTGGGCGCCCACACCGGCCTGTTGCGGATCGAGGTGGGCGACACCCACTGGCTGCTTCCGGCCGGGCACGTGGCGTGGCTTCCGCCGCAGCACCCGCATGCGCTTTCCAGCATCGGCAGCTTCGATGGTTGGAGCCTGTACTTCAGCAAGGCGGCCTGCGCGGACCTGCCCACCGCACCGCGCATCTTCCAGCCCAGCGACCTGCTGCAGGTGGCAGTGCCGCGGGCACTGCACTGGTGCGGGCAGGCGTTGGATGCGCGGCAACAGCGCTTGGCCGGGGTGATCGCCGATGAGATCGCTGCAGGCACGCCGTTGCCACTTGCGCTGCAGCAACCCAGCGACCGCCGCCTGCGCCGCATCGCCGCCGCCCTGGCACGTGTGCCACATGACACCCGCACCGTCGAGGACTGGGCAGCCGCCAGCGGCCTGTCCAGTCGCAGCCTCGCCCGCCGCTGGCAGGCCGAAACGAACATGACCCTGACCCGCTGGCGGCAGCGCCTGCGCGTGCTGCTGGCCCTGCCGCGATTGCTGGCCGGTGAATCCGTCACCACCGTGGCGCTGTCATTGGGCTACGACACGCCCAGCGCCTTCATCGCGGTATTCAAGCGCGAGATGGGAGTGACGCCGGCGCGGTATGCAGACGGAAACGCTTCACAGCGCTGAAATGCACGAGGCCCGGCATGACCGGGCCTCGTGCCACATCCGCCGGGCATGGCCCGGCGCTACCGGTTCCACTCAGCCGGAAATCGCCAGCCGCTCGTTGTGGTAGCGGCGAACGGCGGCGAACCACAGCACGGCGGCCAGCGCCAGGCTGGCGCCGAGGTAGATCGCCCAGATGGTCGGGCTGATCACCTCGTGGCGGATCACCTTCAGCAGCATCTGGTTCTGCGACAGGAACGGCACCGCGTACTGCCACAGCTCGCTCTTCACCGGGTAAGCCATCAGCGCGTAGCCGGGCAGCATCGGCAGCAGCACCAGCCAGGTCATGTGGCTCTGCGCTTCCTTCATGCTCTTGGCCGCGGCCGAGAGGAAGGTCAGCAACGAGGTGCCGATCAGCAGCATCGGCACCATCACCAGCAGCATCTGCAGCATCGAGCCGATGTTCATGTTGAGCTGCCGGCCGACGTTGCCGGGCGCGATCTGTGCGCTGGCCTTGAACGCGATCAAGGTCAGCAGCAACGAGGCGAAGCCGACCACGCAGGCGGCGGCGATCTTGCCGCTGACGATGGCACTGCGCGAACCCGGGGTCGCCAGTAACGGCTCCAGCGATTGCCGTTCGCGYTCGCCGGCGGTGGCATCCATCACCAGGTAGGCGCCACCGATGAACGAGGTCAGCGTCAGCAGCACCGGCAGCAGCATCGACAGCATCATGCCGCGCTTGGCCTCGGCACTGGCCATGTCCTGGGTGGCCACATCCAGCGGTCGTGCAACCTGTGCGTCGACGCCACGCGCCATCAGCCGCAGCGCACCAACCTGACCGTTGTAGGTTGCCAGGGCCGCCTGCAGGCGTGCACTGGGCACTTCGGCGGCGCGACGGGTGCTGTCACGGATCACTTCCACCAGCGCGGGTTTGCCATCGGCCCAGTCCTTGCCGAACTCGGGGCTGATGCGCAGGGCGACGTCGATCTCCTGCGAGCGGATCGCTTCGGCCAGATCCTTCGGTGCCGGCGCGGCGTTCAATCCCTGCGCCGCCAGGAAGCGCACCAGGTTCGGCGCATTCTCCGCACCGATGGTCGGGATCTGCAGCGGCTGTTCGATCTGGATCCGCACGCGGCTTTCAGCCAGCTTGCCCATGCCCAGGATCAGCAGCGGGTACAGCACGGGGCCGAACAGCAGGGTCAGCAGCAGTGTGYGGCGGTCACGCGAGAGGTCGCGCAGTTCCTTGCGCATCACCGTCATCAGGGTCGACATCATGCTCATGCGTGCAGGCCCTCTTCGCTGCCGATCAGTTTCACGAACGCATCTTCCAGGTTGGGCTCGCCGGACTGCGCGCGCAGTTCATCGGCACTGCCGGCGGCCATCACCGTACCCTTGGCGATGATCACGATGTGGTCACACAGCGCACCGACCTCCTGCATGATGTGGCTGGACAGGATCACGCAGCGCCCTTCCTCGCGCAGGCCCAGCAGGAAGCGGCGCAGCGCGCGGGTGGTCATCACGTCCAGGCCGTTGGTGGGTTCATCAAGGATCACGTTGCGCGGGTCGTGCACCAATGCGCGGGCAATGGCGGTCTTGGTGCGCTGGCCCTGTGAGAAGCCATCGGTCTGCCGATCGAGGATGTCGGCCATGTCCAGCGCATGCGACAGCACCTCGATGCGTTCGCGGATGCGCGACGCCGACAGGCCATGCAGCTCGCCGAAGTAGGCGATGTTCTCGCGTGCGGTCAGCCGCTTGTAGACGCCACGTGCATCCGGCAGCACGCCGAGGTGGCGACGCACTTCCACCGGATCGCGGGCCGCGTCGATGCCATCGACGGTGATGCTGCCTTCATCGGGCGTCATCAGCGTGTACAGCATGCGCATGGTGGTGGTCTTGCCGGCGCCGTTCGGCCCGAGCAGGCCGGTGATGCGGCCATCCTCGGCGCGGAAGCCGACATCGGCCACCGCCTGGATGCGACCGGTGCGGGTATTGAAGGCCTTGTGCAGGTTGTCGGCGACGATCATGGGGCCCATCCGTTGAACGAGGTGAACGCCGGCACGTAGCTCAGCGTGTCCAGGCAGCTGGCATCCAGCGCCTTGGCATCGGTGGTGTCGATGAACTGGCCGAGCAGGCGTGGCATGCAGCCGGCGGTGAGGGTGCCGTGGCCTTGGCCGCGGGCAACCAGCGCGCGTCCCTTCGGCAGGCCCTTGAGCACCTGCTCGGCGTAACGCGGCGGCGTCACCGGGTCCAGTTCGCCGGACAGCAGCAGCACTGGCAGGTCGCTGTGCAGCGGCACTGCCGCAGCCGCCGCAGCCGGTTGGTGCGGCCACACCGGGCAGGCGGCGAAGAACGCGCGCGCCACTTCCGGGCCGACCAGGCTGTCGCTGCTTTCGACCGGCGCCTGGTAGCGCGGAGCGTCTTCGCTGCAGATCACCGACCACTGCATGCCGCGGTTGATCTGGAAATCCATGCTGCGGGTCGCACCGCGCGCCAGCGACGCCAGTGGTGCATAGCGACCCTGTGCCGCTTCATCCAGCACCAGCGGCAACAGCGAGGAGTACTGCGGTACGTAGGAGAAGGCGAACGCCAGGCCGACCACGCTGTCCGGGGTCAGCACGTCCTGCCGCGGTGCGTTGGTGCCGGGGTCGCGGTAGTCGACCGTGACCGGCGCGCGGCGCAGGGTTTCCACCACGCTGCGCAGCTGCGCACGGGTGTCGACCGGGAAGCGCTTGCTGCAGACAGCATCCTTGCGGCACTGCTCGGACTGCAGGGTGATCGCGTTGTCGAAGGTCGTGGCGAAATCGCCGCCGACCACCAGCTCGTTCGGTACCACGCCATCGATCACGATGCTGCGGGTGTGCTGCGGGTACGCGGCCGCGTAGCGCTGGGCAACGCGGGTGCCGTACGAGCCACCGACCAGGTTCAGCGTGTTGGCGCCCAGCGCCTGGCGTACCGCGTCCAGATCGGCGATGGCTTCGGCGGTGGTATAGAAGCGCGGATCGGCACGGCCCTTCAGCGACGCAGCGCAGCGCTCCGCGTACTCGCGCAGCAGCGCCTCGCTGGGCGCAGCGTCTTCATCCATCGGCAGCTCCTTGCCGTCCGCGCCCAGGCAGCTGAGCGGATTGGAGCCGCCGGTACCGCGCTGGTCGATCAGGAAAATGTCGCGCTGCTTGCGCACCTGGCGCAGTGCCGTATCGACGATGACGGCCACCTCGCTGGCCGCCTGGCCAGGCCCGCCGGCCAGGAAGAACACCGGGTCCGGCAGGCCCGAACCGCTGTTGCCCGACTCCAGCCAGGCCACGCGCAGATCGATCCTGCGGCCATCCGGCCTGCTCCGGTCTTCGGGCACCTGGAACGTCGCGCACTGCGCCTCGACGTTGGCATTGGCGCCTTCGGTGGCCAGCGTGCAGGGGCGGAAATCGATCTGGCCGTAGCGGCGGCTGGGTGTATCGCCCGCGCCGTCGGACCCTGCCTGCGGCGGTGCACTGCAGCCGGCAATCAGCATGCTGGCCAGCAACCCGGCCCGCGCGAAATGGTGTCTTTGCATCGTGCGTGATTCCCCTGGGGATATTCCTGTCCACCACGACGGTGTGCCGCGGCAGATGTGACCAATCGAATGTGACCCAACTTACACGCGCCGGACGCTGGCGGCGACAGGCGGATGTCCTGGGCCGGCGTCGGCACGGCCACCAGACGGTTGCGACCCTCGGCCTTTGCCCGGTACAGGGCGGTATCGGCCAGCGCGATCAGGTGGCGGAAAATGGCGAGCAGGCGGCCCGTGGCGCCGGCAGAATGCGCGCAGAACCAGGAGACACTCCATGCATCCGTGGCAACTCAGTGGCATCGACCACCAGCCGTTCGAGACGCTTTTCGAATCCAGCGATGATGCGCTGGCCGCGCGGGGAATCGTGCGCCGGCGCGCCGGCGACAGCGGCGGCTACCCCTGCAGGGTCAGCCTGACCGACGCGCCTGCCGGTGCAGAACTGCTTCTGCTGCCCTACACACACCTGGCCACGCATTCGCCATACCGCGCCTCGGGCCCGATCTTCGTGCAGCGCGGTGCAACCCGCTGCGTGCTGCCAGCAGGCGTGGTACCTGCCTACGTGCAGCGGCGGCTGATCTCGGTGCGCGCCTATGACAGCGCGGACTTCATGCTGAGCGGCCTGGTCTGCCAGGGCACCGAGGTTGCCACGCACCTGGACCGGCTGTTCGCCGATACAACGGTGGCCTTTGTGCAGCTGCACAACGCAGGACATGGATGCTTTTCGTGCCAGGTGGATCGGGTCGGCCACCCGCGGCAATGACGTTGCACGGGAACGTGATCGTCGCCGCGCCGCAGGCGTGACCGCCAGCGTGTTCGTTCAGTGTGGCGTGAAGCCTGCGGGAAGGGCTTCACACACGTAGTCACGGATCGGCATTGACGTGGTTTCCCACTGCGTGTTGCAGCTCGATACTCGCGACGGTACCGCTCATCGTCCGTCGCGCGATACGGCGTGGGTGCTGCGGTCACCGCTCCCTTCGACGACCACAAGGATGCGCCATGTCTCTGCGATACACCCCATTGCTGTTGGCCACCGTCTTCGTTGGCGTCGGTGTTGGCGTTGCCGGCAACGCCGCTGCACACGGCACGATGATCACCCCGGTCAGCCGCGTCTATGCCTGCTTCCAGGGCAACCCGGAGAACCCCACCAACCCGGCCTGCGCGGCCGCCAAGGCAGTGGCCGGCTCGCAGGCGTTCTACGACTGGAACGGCATCAACCAGGCCAACGCCAACGGCAACCACCAGGCCGTGGTGCCCGACGGCAAGCTGTGCAGCGGCAACAACCCGACCTTCCGCGGCCTGGACCTGGAGCGCAGCGACTGGCAGACCACACCGATCCAGCCCGATGCGAACGGCAGGTTCACCTTCGTGTTCAAGGCGACCGCCCCGCACGCTACGCGCGACTGGAAGTTCTTCGTCACCCGCGCCGGCTGGCAACCGGGCAGCCCGCTGCGCTGGGCCGACCTGCAGGAATTCTGCTCGCTGGGCAACACGCCGCTGTCGGCCGATGGCACCTACAAGCTGCAGTGCACGCTGCCGCAGCGCAGCGGCCAGCATGTGATCTACAACACCTGGCAGCGCGCCGATTCCACCGAAGCGTTCTATACCTGCATGGACGTGCGCTTTGAAGGCGGCGGCGGTACCACGCCGGTGCCGCAGTGGCAGGATGCCGGGCCGGTGACTGCACGTACCGAGCTGCCGGTGGGCACCACCCTGGCGCTGCGTGTGTTCAATGCCAACGGCAACGACGTGGAACGCGTGGAAGCCACCTTGGCCGCAGGCCAGAACACGCCGGCGCAGTGGCCGTTGGCGCTTGCGCGCAAGGTCAACGCCAGTGCCCAGCATGCGCGCGTCGGCGTACTCAGCAACGGCGCGATCACGCCCACTGCCTCGGCCACCGACAACCGCGTGTACCTGAAGGATGGCAATCGCTTCCAGCTGGACACCAAGGTGCCAGATCCGGGTACACCGTCACCCGGCGGTGATTTCGACCATGTGTATCCGGCCGGTATCGGCAGCTACGTGCCCGGGCAGACCGTGGTGAAGAGCAGCGACGGCAAGCTGTACGCCTGCCGCCCGTTCCCGGAAGGCGCGTGGTGCAACRTCAATGCCGAGGCGTACCGGCCGGGTGTGGGTTCGGCCTGGCGCGATGCCTGGGTGCCGTACTGAGTGACTGAGTGACTGAGCGGGGGCGGCGCGCGTGTGCCGCCCCGCTTCTGCAATGGGGCAGAGGCAGGCCTGCGGGTCCGGCTTGAAGTGTTAACCCGTTCGCGCAGGCACTGCACATCCCGTCGCAGCCTGCAGCTTTTCGGAATCGTTGAATGGTTGGCGCTGTGCATCGTGTGGAGACTCGCTGGACCTTCCACCGTCCACAGGACCCCATCATGCAACCGCTCAATCGACTTGCTCTCGCGGTGGCTGCCATCGCCAGCCTGGGCGCCTCTGCCAGCGCGCTGGCACACGGCACCATGTCCAAACCCACCAGCCGGGTGTACGCCTGCTACCAGGGCAATCCAGAGCAGCCGACCAACCCCGCCTGTGCTGCGGCCAAGGACATCGGCGGCGCACAGCCCTTCTACGACTGGGCCGGCATCAACCAGGCCAATGCCAATGGCAACCACCAGGCAGTCGTTCCCGACGGCGAGCTGTGCAGCGGTGGCAACAGCAAGTACCGCGGCCTGGATCTGGACCGGTCCGATTGGTCGACCACGCCGATCCGCGCCGATGGCAACGGCCGTTACACCTTTGAATTTCTTGCTTCTGCCCCGCATGCCACCCGCGAATGGAAGTTCTACGTCACCCGCGATGGCTGGCAGCCGGGCAGCCCGCTGCGCTGGGCCGACCTGCAGGAGTTCTGCACGCTGGGCGACGTCCCGTTGTCCGCGGGCGGTGTCTACAAGCTGGACTGCCCACTGCCCCAGCGCAGCGGCCAGCACCTGATCTACAACACCTGGCAGCGCTCGGATTCGGCCGAGGCCTTCTATACCTGCATGGACGTGCGTTTCGAGGGAGGCGGTGGCGTCGAGCCGCCACCGCAATGGCAGGATGCCGGTCCGGTCACCGCCCGCGGCGCGCTGGAAGTGGGCACCACCCTGACCCTGCGCGTGTTCAACGCCCAAGGCAACGATCTGGAGCGCCCGGAGATCACCCTGGCCGCCGGCCAGACTGCGGCGAACCAGTGGCCGCTGGCTCTGGCCCATGCGGTCAACGCCAGTGCACAGCAGGCGCGCGTTGGTGTGATGGACAATGGTGTGATCAGGCCGATCGCCTCGGCCACCGAGAACCGCGTCTATCTGAAGCCGGGTCATCGGTTCCAGCTCGACACGCGCGTTCCGGATCCGGTCGATCCTGTGGATCCACCGCCGGGTGGCGACTACGACTTCGTGTACCCGGCCGGACTTGGCAGCTACAAGCCCGGCGAGACCGTGGTGAAGGGCACCGACGGCAAGCTGTACGCCTGCCGCCCGTTCCCGGAAGGCGCGTGGTGCAACGTCAACGCCGAGGCCTACCGGCCGGGCGTGGGTTCGGCCTGGCGCGATGCGTGGGTGCCGTACTGACCGGGTAGGAGCCGGAGGCAGCCGCTGGCTGCCTCCACTGATCACCGCGGCCTGCACTCGCAACGGCCATCCAGAGGGCAGAAGCAGATGAACTACCTGAAATGGGATCTTGGAATCCTGCAGGCGGGTGACGTGATTGAAATCACTCTGACCCGCGCCGCCAACGTGCGCTTGATGACACCAAGCAATCTGGCCAGTTACCGGAATGGGCGAAGGCATCAGTTCCACGGCGGGCTGGTCAGCACGTCACCCTTCCACCTCACGGTGCCCTCTTCGGGCCCATGGCATCTGACCATAGACATGGCCGGACTGGCGGGCAGCACCCAAGCCTCGGTGCAGGTGCTGCCGCGCCCCTTGCCACCTGCCTGATCCCGGCGGCAGCGGTCTTATTTGCTGCTGACGTACTTCTCGCGGCGGATCTGCGGATTACCCAGGCCCGCCGCCTTCAGCGCTTCGGCGCAGGCGTCGACCATGTCCGGGTTGCCGCACAGGTAGGCGATGTCGGTGGCCGGGTCCGGCGTGAACGCCGCCAGCGCCTGCTGCACATAGCCATGGTGTACGTCCGGGTGCGGCTCGGCCGGCAGTTCCCGCGACAGGCAAGGCACATAACGGAAGTTCGGGTGCTTTTCGGCGAAGCTGTAGAAGTCTTCGCTGTACAGCAGTTCCCCCGGGCTGCGTGCGCCCTGCAACAGGACCACCTGCACGCCACGCTCGGCCATCGCCGTTGCCAGCAACGGCAGCATCGAGCGGTACGGGGTGACGCCGGTACCGGTGGCGATCAGCAGGTAGCGGCCGTTGTGGTCGCCCGGGTTCAGGCAGAACCGACCGTAGGGACCGGACGCGCTGACCTGGCCGCCGATGTCCAGCGCCTCGAACAGCGCCGTGGCGGCGCCACCGGGTACGAAGCTGACCGCGATATCCACCGCCTCGCCTGGCCCCAGCGCGTGGTCGTGGATGGTCGCCAGCGAATAGCTGCGCTTGGTTTCGGTGCCATCGGCGTAGCTGAAATGGACCTGGATGAACTGGCCGGGCTGGAAATCCAGCGGCTGGCCGTCGTCACGCACGAACTGGTAATGGCCGATGGAGGGCGCCAGCATGCGGCGGTCGACCAGTTTGATGGGGAATTGGACAGGCACGACTTTTCGGGACAGTGTGTAGCCGGGGCAAGCCCTCGGGGTCTTCTATAATAGACCTTCCCCGCCCCTCTCCAGCGCCAGCCCATGGGCGCGAAGGCATCGAGCTTGGCTTCCCTGAACGATACGGCGCCCGCCCTGCGCGTGCGCGACCTGCGTAAAACCTATGACAACGGCACCCAGGCCCTGAAAGGGGTCTCGCTGGAAGTGGCCCCGGGCGACTTCTTCGCCCTGCTGGGCCCGAACGGTGCCGGCAAGTCCACCCTGATCGGCATCATCAGTTCCCTGGTCAACCTCAGCGAGGGCCAGGTGGAAGTGTTCGGCAGCGACCTGGTGCGCAACCGCAGCGCGACCATGCGCCTGATCGGACTCGTGCCGCAGGAGATCAACTTCAACCTGTTTGAAAAGCCCTTCGACATCCTGGTGAACTACGCCGGCTTCTACGGCGTGCCGCGCGCCGAAGCCGAGCAGATGGCCGAAGTCGAGCTCAAGCGCGCCCACCTGTGGGAGAAGGCGCAGGTGATGAGCCGCACCCTGTCCGGCGGCATGAAGCGCCGGCTGATGATCGCCCGCGCGATGATGACCCGGCCGCGCCTGCTGATCCTGGACGAACCGACCGCTGGCGTGGACATCGAGATCCGCCGCGACATGTGGCGGGTGCTGAAGGAGATCAACGCCGCCGGCACCACGATCATCCTCACCACCCACTACCTGGAAGAGGCCGAGCACCTGTGCCGCAACCTGGCCATCATCGACCACGGCCAGATCGTCACCCAGGGCCCGATGCGCGAACTGCTGGCCAAGCTTGACGTGGAAGGCTTCCTGCTGGACATCGACGGCACCCTGCCCGCCCAGTTGCCGGTGATCGAGGGGGCAACCCTGACCGCCACCGACGGCCATACGCTGGACATCGACATGCCACGTGCGATGGACCTCAACCGCGTGTTCGAGGCACTGAACGCGGCGGGCATCCGCGTGCGCTCGATGCGTACCAAGAGCAACCGCCTGGAGGAACTGTTCGTGCGCCTCACCGGCAACCAGGAGACGTCCGCATGAGCAGCACCCCGACCCCGGTCCTGACCGACGGCCAGCGCAACCGCATCGCACTGATGACCATCGTGCGCCGCGAAGTCGCCCGCATCATGCGCATCTGGGGCCAGACCCTGGTACCGCCGGCGATCACCATGACCCTGTACTTCCTGATCTTCGGCGGCCTGATCGGTTCGCGCGTGGGTGACATGGGCGGCTACACCTACATGCAGTTCATCGTGCCGGGCCTGGTGATGATGAGCGTGATCCAGAACAGCTACGGCAACATCAGCTCCTCGTTCTTCGGCGCCAAGTTCGGCCGCCACGTGGAAGAGCTGCTGGTCAGCCCGATGCCGAACTGGGTGATCCTGTGGGGCTACGTGGCCGGTGCGGTGCTGCGTGGCCTGATGGTGGGCGTGATCGTGCTGATCATCGCGATGTTCTTCACTCCGGTGCGCATCCCGCATCCGCTGGTGACGCTGACCACGGTGATCCTGGGCGCGACGATCTTCTCGCTGGCCGGCTTCATCAACGCGGTGTATGCGAAGAAGTTCGATGACGTGGCGATCGTGCCGACCTTCATCCTGACTCCGCTGACCTACCTGGGCGGCGTGTTCTATTCGGTGAAGCTGCTGCCGCCATGGGCGGAGGCGGCCACGCACGCGAACCCGATCTTCTACATGGTCAACGCGTTCCGCTATGGCCTGCTGGGCAGCAGCGATGTGCCGGTGGTGGTGGCGTATGCGCTGATGATCGGTTTCGTGGTGGTGCTGACGGCGCTGGCGCTGTGGTTGTTGCGCCGTGGCGTGGGAATGCGCAGCTGAGGATGTTCTGCAGGGCCTGCGACCCTGCACCCGCACTGGTAGTGCCGGCCGCTGGCCGGCAACAGCAACAGCAACAGCAACGTCAACGTCAACGTCAAAAACGAGATATCCGTGGGATGGCGGGATGGTGTCGGGTTGCGGGGACGCCGCAAGTACRTCCKTGTAGGCTTGGCCGCGCCATCCATGGCGCGGACACCCCGCAACCCGACACCACCCCGCCTTCGACAGTTTTCCGCTGCTGTCGGAACGGCGTCCGTGCTGCTGTTGGTGGGTGTCGACCCTGGTCGACACAGTAGATCCACGCCATGCGTGGATGAAACATTCGCGATGGGGCCGAGCATCTGCTCGGCTCTTTTCGTTTGTGAGCTGATGGATAT